>JAICUM010000821.1 GCA_025935855.1 Pirellulales bacterium
CACGAGTTCCGCTTCGACGAAGCCCCTGGCGTTTCCGAACGCTTTCTCGCGTGGTCTTGCCTGGTTGAGAAAAGTTAAACGGCCAGGCAAGCCAATCACGACCTATCGTGGGCGACAACGCGGCAAAGCCGATCCACGACGAATTCGATTTCTTCCCGGGTTGAATTCCTGCCGAGGCTGAAGCGGATGGCGCCCAGCCCGACCGATTCCGACACGCTCATCACTTTCAGCACGGGGCTCAGCTTGTAGCTCCCTTCATGGCACGCCGAGCCGGTTGACGCCGCCACTTCCGGCATGCGAGACAAGATTTCCTGGCCCAGTTGATCGCGGAAGCTGACGTTAAGCGTGTTGGGCAGTCGGCGTTCGGGATGCCCATTGAGCACAACGGCGTCGCCGAAACGTTCCTGCAGTCGTCGCCAGAAATGATCGCGCAGCTGGCGGATTTCATCAGCGTTCGTCCGCCCAGCCAATTCGCTGGCGGCGCCGAGTGCGACGATTTCCAGCACGTTTTCGGTTCCAGCGCGACGCCCGCCTTCATGGGCGGCTCCGTGCATGAAGGGCTCAATGGAGACGCCATTGCGAATAAACAGGGCGCCGATGCCTTGCGGGGCATACATTTTATGTCCGGCGACGGTCAGCAGATCGACGCCCAGCGCGCGAACATTCGCCGGGATTTTGCCGATCGACTGGGCGGCGTCCGAGTGCATCATCACTCCGTGCTCGCGAGCGATCGCGGCGATTTCGGCGATAGGCTGGATCGTGCCGACCTCGTTGTTGGCGTGCATGACCGAGACCAGCGCCGTGTTGGGGCGAATGGCGCGGCGGACCTCGTTGGGATCGACTTCGCCGAAACGGTCTACGGCTACGCGGGAGACTTGGGCGCCGAGCCGCTCGAGGAAATCGACCGTCTTGGCAACCGACGGGTGCTCAATGCTGCTGACGATCAAGTGGGGCGGCTGCTGCCGGCTGGCGAAGTAGGCGCCGGTGAGGGCCGCGTTGTTGCTTTCGGTGCCGCCTGAAGTGAAAACCACTTCGGCCGGCTCGCAGCCGAGAAACGTCGCCACCTGGCGGCGGGCGCGTTCGATCGCGGTTCGGGCACGCTGGCCCGCCCAATGCAGGCTGGAAGGATTGCCGTAGCTCTCGTCCATGACGGCGCGCGTGGTGAGCGCCACTTCGGGATCGAGCGGCGTCGTGGCGTTGTAGTCGAGGTACACGCGGTCCATCGCCGAGACGCCTTTCGGGGTTTGGATTCGCTTCGGTCTCGTGCGTTGAACAAAGCGGGAGTGGATGGGAATCGAACCCACCAAACGTCGTTACGACGTTCCACCGGTTTTGAAGACCGGGGCGGTCACCAGAGCCGCATTCACTCCCGAGAAAGGTGGAAGGAGCATGTTCAGTGTCGATCGTGGCAGCGGTTCATCCGCTCGAGCAGTCCAGGAGCCGCCGAACGAGCTTCGCTTCATCCTCAGGCCTCACGGTGCGCAAGTCAATCAGCGTACAACCATCCTGCACTCGGGCGAACACGGCGGGACTGCCTAGCCGCAGTTGCC
>JAICUM010000586.1 GCA_025935855.1 Pirellulales bacterium
GGTGAGTAGGTGAGTAGGTGAGTAGGTGAGTAGGTGAGTAGGTGAGTTTGGCGCGCGGGAGCGCTGGTTGGATCTTGTTTAGAACACTTCTTTTCGGCTTATCCTGAAACGGTTGCGGCTTGCTCAAGGGGGAGCATGCACGCTTTTGTGGCAACACGGTTGACGACAAGCGGCAGGAGGCGCGTCCGCTGGGGGTGCGCGCTTCTGGCGGCGCTGGCGCTGGCGATTGGTTTGGCCGCGAATTCCGGCGTCGCGCAGCAGAACTCGGGGAGCGAGGTTTCGGTCGTTGACGAAGGGGACAGCAGCACCGGAATCACGAGCAATCGGCCGACGGCCCCTTCGCCGGTGCCCGTGTTGGCGCCGCCGTCGAATGACAAAGATGCGCTGTCGGCCGCGGCCAAGGCGATTCTGAAAGCCGCCGGCATGGGCGACAAACCCGCGGAAACCCCCGCGGCGCCGACGACGCGCGTGAATCCCTTCATGCAGCGACCGACCGCCGCCGCCGGAAATGCCGGCGCCGCGCCCGTGAATGGAACGTCGGGCGCCACGAACGTGCCGACTGTTCCGCTGAGTCCTCCGCCGCCGGGCGAGAACCTGGTCATCCCGGCCAATCCGCTCGATCCGAACAAGGCCGTGGTGAATGAGTCGAACGGCCTGGTGTCGCTGATGGTGCGCGAAGGCTCGTTGCGGCAGGTCATTGCCATGATCGCCGAGACGCAGAAGCTGAACATCGTGTTCGCCGGGCCGACGGATACGACCGTGACGGCAGCGTTCGAGAAGCAGCCGTGGCAGCGGGTGCTCGACTCGCTGCTGGCGGCATCGGGGCACACGTGGGCGATGCGCGACAACGTGATTTTCGTGTCCAGCGTGGACAATGCCGATTTCCTGCCGCCGGGGGCCGAGGGGCGGCGCGTGGCCGTGTTCGAGCTGGATTTCGCGTCGGCGACGGACATCAACCAGACGGTGACGGGATTGCTGTCGCCGGCCGGCAAGTCTTGGCTTGTCGAAACGAGCAAGACGGATAACCGCCGCACCAAAGAAGCCGTGGCGGTGATGGACTATCCGGCGAACCTCGAGCGCGTTCACGACTACATTTGCCAGGCCGACCAGCCGCCGCGGCAGGTGTATATCGAAGCGCACATTCTCAAAGTGCAGTTGAAGGACGACTGCAAGAGCGGGATCAACTTCCAGAACATTATCAGCACGAACGCCGCGGACGTCACGCTGCGGTCGGTGGGCATGGCCAATTCGGCGGCGACGACGGCGTTTTTCGTCGAGCCGAAGGGGGCGGGCTTGAATGGGCTGATCGAATTGCTCAAGGTAACGACCGACGCCAAGACGCTGGCGTCGCCGACGATCACCGCGGTGAGCGGGCAGGAATCGCACATTCAAATTGGCGGGCAACTCGGCTACCGCGTGACGACCACGACGCAGACGAGCACGCTGCAGAGCGTGCAGTTCCTCGACGTGGGCGTCGTGCTGAAGGTGACGCCGCGGGTAACGCGCGACGGGCGGGTGCTGATGCGGATTTATCCGAAAGTTTCCACCGGCCAGATCGATCCGAACACCGAGCTGCCGTCGGAAGACACCACCGAAGTGCAGACGGACGTGATGCTTTCGAGCGGGCAGGGGGTGGTGATCGGCGGTTTGATTCAGGAAACCGACAGCAACGTGCAGAGCAAAATTCCGCTGCTGGGGGAGATTCCTTACCTGGGCATTCTGTTTCAGAAGCGCGAAGTGATTCGTTCGCGGGATGAAATCATTGTGACGCTGCAGCCGCACGTGCTGCCGTTCGAACCGGATTTGCAGTCGCGGCTGAATCACGACTTCTTCCGCACGACGCAGCCGTTGACGCAGGGAGCGATTGGCAGCTTTTCGCGGCCGTATGAGCCCGCGATGTACGACGTGCTGAACCCGAAGGAACACAAGCTGACCGGGGCGCCGCCGTATGTGTTCGCGACCGATCCGGCGCCGGCGGGACCGCCGATCGAATTGCCGTCGATCGTTGAACCTGGAGGGCGGATGATGATTCCGCAGCCGGTTGAAGGGGTGCCTGAGCCGGAGGAGACGCTCGAGGCGCCGGAACAACTGCCGCTGCCGGAGCCGTTGCCGCCGCCTGTTGAGAAGCCTGTGGCTAAGTCCGCTCATTCCTAAAGGAGCCGAACGATGAAAAAGCCGTTTGACGTGCCGCCGGAATTGGCGCACTTGCTCGAGAAGCGCGATAAGGAAGATCGCCGGAAGCCGGCCGATGCCCAATGCAAGGACGGCGAGGGTTCGCGGAAGCCGGCCGTCGAGCGGCGGAAAGGCGACCGGCGGAAGCCCGCGAATTAGTTTGCAAGTGTAGGCGTGTCGCTCCGCGAGACGCAGTCCTCTCGCGGAGCGAGAGGACTACACTTGAACACCTCTCGCGGAGCGAGAGGGCTACACTTGATTACTCTCGCGGAGCGAGAGCTGTACGCTCAGCGCGCCCAGAATTGCCACAGGCCTTGCTGCGCGCCGAAGGGCGCGAGCGGCTGCGTGCCGTGGACCTCGGCCGGGGCGAAGCGATTGCCGCGGTACAGTTGCTGCTGATCGCGCAGCGGATTGAATTGCCGCAGGGCCACCGGCGCCGAGGCGGCGAAGCTGCCGTGGCCGGCAGCAGAGAGCTCGACGGTGATGAGCGCGTCGGGCATCAGTTGGAAGTCCCACTCGGGCGCCGTCGCCCGCAACGGCAGGTCGTAGGTAGCGGCGCCGTCGACGAAGTCTTCGGCGCGAACCGGCTGGCTCCAGCGGTTCAGTTCGCCGAACTCCATTTCGCCGCTGTGCATGTCTCGCCGCTGGGCGACGAGCGTAGCACGGAGCACGCCGCGGATGGCCATCGGAATGCCGTGGGCGCCGATCGGGGAGACGGCGACGGCGATGCCGTCGGGCTCGACGTCGCGATCGAGGTTCACCAGGTTGGCCGAGATGAGTTCGAGGCTGCGGACGCGCGGCGGACGGTTGGCGGCGGCTTGGGCGGCGAGCTCGTTGACCAGCGGCTTGGCTTGCGATTGCGGACCTGCGAGTTCGATTTCGCCGAAGAACAA
>JAICUM010000500.1 GCA_025935855.1 Pirellulales bacterium
ACTAGTGATCTAAGAATCGCGAATCGGTCCCCAGCATTAAAATGCTGGGCTATTCTCGTCTCGTCCCTCCAGGACGAATGCTGGCTGGCTGCTGTGTAGAGTGCTTAGGCCGGGTTCGTTAATGAATCAATACAACCGGTCGCGAAGTATAGAAGCCGCCCGCCCCCCTCTCCAGCCCACTCCGCAATCCAGCTAGCGTCACCCAATCGCCCCGATATCCATCAAGTACTTCCGAATCGCCGACGCCGCCCTCGGAATCGGCACGACGTGGACGTGCTCGCCATCCGCCTCCAGTTTCCCCACCAGATCAAACTCGCGCGAGAACAACACGACCAATTTCCGATCGCCATCCGCAAACCGCAGCGCATACGCCCACGCCGTCCCGTCGTTCACCGCTTCGCGTCGCTGCTGGTCCCACTGGAAGTTCGCATCCTCCGCAAACACGAACCGCAAGTGAATCAGCCCGCGCTTCTGGCTCAAATCCACCACGCTCTTCACGGCCCGCCCCGCCACGTTCTCCTCGCCTTCGCTGCCAAGCTCCAAGAGTTCCACCTGCGGCGCATTGGTGAGCAGCCCCACCTCGTCTCCCCAAAACGCCGCCGCCCGCCGCGATTCCTGCCAGCGATACCACCACGCCCCGGCCGCCATCACGACGCCGATGCCAACCACCAGCAAAATGATCAACCGCCCAGAAACTTGCGACATGCAAACCTTCTCCATTCCATTTAGCCGCGGGGCTTGCCACGCGGGGTGGCACGCCCTGAGGTCCGCCGAAGGGCGTGGCGGCGCCATGCTTAACAAAACCACGCCCATCGAAGACTCTGGGCGTGCCACGCAAACCGCCAGCCAGCTCCCCCGCCTTTCCACCCACCACCGCACAAGTATACTGGCGGCTTCCCCTCTTAATCACCTCGCTCGCCGCCGCCCCATGCCCGACGCCTACGACCCCTACCGCGAAGCCCTCGTCATGGAAACCGAAACCATCTGGCCCGACGAGTACGCCCGCCTCCCGCCCGCCGAACAGCTCCGCATCGCCACGCGCTTGCACGAAACCGCCGACCAAGCCGCCAATCTCGAATACGTCCGAGTCCACACCGGCTTTTGCCGCCGCATTACCGTCACCCCCGAAGACATCCAACGCGTCTCCGGAACGTAGCCGCGAATCAGGAAAATCTCCGCGAATAAGAAAAATACCGGAACACTAATAATCACTAATCTTCGCTAATCCCATTTAGTGTTAGTCAGCGTTTATTAGTGTTCCCGGTCTCCTCTTCTTCCTGATTCGCGCTCATTCGCGAGATTCGCGGCAAAAAACTCTTAAGGCGCCACATGCCCGGAGACATCCAAACCGTCCGAGTCTCCCTCGCCGAGCGCAGCTACGACATCGAAATCGGCTCCCACAATCTCCCCGCACTCCCCGACTTCCTCCGCCAGCGCACCCAGAGCGAGCACGCCCTCATCATCACCGACACGACGGTCGATGAGCTGTACGCCGACGCCGCCGGCGACGCCCTGGTCGCCGAAGGCTGGGAAGCCGGCGTCCTGGCGATCGACCCCGGCGAAACCAGCAAATCCACCGACACCGCCGACGACCTCTGGAACGCCCTCTTGGACGAAGGCGCCGACCGACAGACGATCGTCATTGCCATCGGCGGCGGCGTCGTCGGCGACCTCGCCGGGTTCGTCGCCGCCACCTACGCCCGCGGCTTGGAATTCTTCCAAGTCCCCACCACGCTGCTGGCCCAGGTCGATAGCTCCGTCGGCGGCAAGGTCGGCGTGAACCTGCCCGGCGCCAAGAACATGGTCGGCGCCTTCTGGCAGCCCCGCGGAGTCCTCATCGACGTCGCAGTGCTCCAATCGCTCCCCGACCGCGAGTACCGCGCCGGCCTCGCCGAGGTTATCAAGTACGGCATGATCCTTGACGCCGATTTCTTCGCGTATCTCGAAGCGAACATCGACGCCGTCAACGCTAAGGACCCCGCCGCGCTCACCCACATCGTCCACCGCTGCTGCCGCCTGAAGGCCGACGTCGTCGAGCAGGATGAGCGCGAGCTCACCGGCCTCCGCGCCGTCCTGAACTACGGCCACACCTTCGGCCACGCCTTCGAAGCCATCGGCAATTACGAAGCGCTGCTGCACGGCGAAGCTATCGCCGCCGGCATGCGCTGCGCCATTCGGCTGGCCCACCGCCTCGGCCGCATCGACGAGTCGCTCGTCGAGCGCCAGGACGCGCTCTTGGACGCGCTGCACCTCACGACCAAACCGCCCGAAGCCGATGGCCAGGAAATCATCCGCCTCATGTATCGCGACAAAAAAGTGGCCGCCGGTCGCCTCCGCTTCATCCTCCCGAGCCGCCTCGGCAACGTGGAGCTAGTGGACAACATCCGTGAAGAAGACGTCCTCGCATCACTTGAATGTTAAGACATTTATCCGCAGATGTCCGCAGATAAAAAACCGTTTAGCCGCGACCCGAAAGTCCGCCGCAGGGGAGCGCGCCCACTCTAATTACCTCATTATCTTTTCCTCATCTTCATCTGCGCCCATCTGCGCCATCTGCGGACAATCTTCTCCCATGATTAACCAAATAAAGCCCATCGCTGATTTCTCCGACGCCGAGCGCGCCCAAATCCTCCTCGCCCTCACCCCCGACGTAGGCCCCATCCTCCGCACCCGCCTGCTAGAACGCTTCGAAACCGCCGCTTGCGTCTTCGCTGCGAGCGAAGCCGAGCTCCAGTCCGTCTCAGGCATCGGCCCGAAAATCTCCCGCCGCATCCTCAGCGCCCGCCACGAGGTCCAGCTGGACGCCCAGCTCGCCATCGCCGCCGAGCACAACCTCACCATCACGCTCCCCGACTGGCCCACCTACCCGCATTCGTTGCGTGAAATCCCCGACCCGCCCGGCGTTCTCTTCATCCGCGGCGCGATCGGACCGGCCGACGGGCTCGCCGTCGCCATTGTCGGCACGCGCCGCGCCACCCATTACGGAAAGCAGCAAGCCGAACGCCTAGCCGCCGGCCTCGCGCGGGCCGGGCTCACCATTGTCAGCGGCATGGCCCGCGGCATCGACGGCGCCGCCCATCGCGGCGCTCTAAATGCCGGCGGCCGCACCATTGCCGTCCTCGCCAGCGGCGTGCTCAATCCTTTCCCGCCGGAACACGTGAAGCTCGCCGACGAAATTGCCGCCCAAGGCGCCGTCGTCAGCGAAGCCGCTCCCACGATGCCGCCGCTCGCCGGCATGTTCCCGCAACGCAACCGCATCATCAGCGGCCTCACGATGGGCACGATCGTCGTCGAAGCGGCGGCGCGCAGCGGCGCCCTTATCACCGCCCGCCACGCTGTCGAACAAAACCGCGAAGTCTTCGCCGTCCCCGGCCCCGTCGATAGCCCCGGCTCCGCCGGCCCCCACCGCCTGCTCAAGGACGGCGCCAAGCTCGTCACCTGCGTGGATGATGTGCTCGAAGAGCTTGGCCCGCTGGCTGAATCGGCCCCCGATCAGCGCGGCGGCAACATTCGCGTCGCCGCCGAGCTAAAACTTAACGATCTGGAGCACGCGGTTCTGCAAGCCATCGAACCCACCGGCTCGCTCCTCGACGAAGTCGCCCAGGCCTGCGACATGCCCATCCACCGCGTGCTCTCAACGGTAAGCGTCCTCGAATCCCGACGGCTGGTGAGAAAGACGAGCGCCAACCGCGTCGCAAGAATTTAAAACGAGGAGCCCGAAGCGCTAGCAAGGGCGGGACGTAA
>JAICUM010000378.1 GCA_025935855.1 Pirellulales bacterium
ATCGTCGCCGCCAATCTCGTTGGCGAAGACCGCTGTTTCGCCGGCGCCGAGCTTTCGACAAAGCTGAAGCTCATGGGCGTGGACGTCGCCAGCTTCGGCGCCTATGAATTGCCGGCCGATCGGGCGATGCCGCTGGTGTTTGAAGACCCCTTTGCCGGCGTCTACAAGAAGCTGCTCTTTTCGCACGATGGCCAGCGGCTTCTTGGTGGAATCCTCGTCGGCGATGCCGCCGACTACGTCCGGCTGGCGATGCTGGCGCGAAGCGATACGCCGCTTCCCTGCCAGCCACATGAGCTGATCCTTCGCGCCAGCGCTTCGGACGCCGCCACTGGAATCGACGCGATGCCAGACGCGGCTCAAGTCTGCTCGTGCAACAATGTTTCCAAAGGAGCGATTCGCGGCGCCGTGCAAGCAGGCGGGTTGGAAACGCTCGACGCGGTAAAGCGCTGCACGAAGGCAGGAACCGGGTGCGGCGGCTGCCTTCCACTGATTACCGATTTGCTCCAAGCCGAACTCAGGAAGGCCGGCAAGGCGGTCGTCTCCCACCTCTGCGAGCACTTTTCGTATTCGCGGACCGAGCTGTTCGCGATCATCAAAGCCAAAGAATTGCGGACCTTCGCGGCGGTGCTCGCCCAGTGCGGCCGCGGCGTCGGTTGCGAAATCTGCAAGCCGGCCGTCGCCTCGATCCTCGCCAGTTTGTGGGTCGAGAACATTCTCGAGGCCGAGCATCAGACATTGCAGGACACAAACGACCGGTTTTTAGCGAACCTGCAGCGCGGCGGCACGTATTCGGTCGTGCCGCGCGTGCCCGGCGGGGAGATTACCCCGGATAAGCTCGCTGTCATTGCGCGCGTCGCGAAGAAGTACGGCCTTTACACGAAGATCACCGGCGGCCAGCGGATCGACATGTTCGGCGCGCCAGTAGAAAAACTCCCCGACATTTGGCAAGAGCTGGTCGAAGCCGGTTTCGAAAGCGGCCACGCCTACGGCAAGGCGGTGCGCACGGTGAAGAGCTGCGTCGGCTCGACCTGGTGCCGCTACGGCGTGCAGGATTCCGTCGGCTTCGCCATCCGCGTCGAACACCGCTACAAAGGCATCCGCGCGCCGCACAAGATCAAGATGGCCGTTTCCGGCTGCATTCGCGAATGCGCCGAAGCCCAAAGCAAAGACGTGGGCCTGATCGCCACCGAGCAGGGATACAACCTGTACGTGTGCGGCAACGGCGGCGCCAAGCCGCGGCACGCGGACCTTCTGGCGAGCGACCTTGATGAAGAGACCGCTCTCCGCTACGTCGATCGCTTCCTGATGTACTACATCATGACGGCCGACAGGCTGACCCGCACGAGCGTGTGGCTGGAGAAGCTCGAAGGCGGGCTGGATCACGTTCGCGACGTCATCATCCAAGACAAGCTGGGCATCGCCGCGGAACTCGACGCCATGATGGCGCGGCTCGTCGACTCCTATGAATGTGAATGGGCGGCGGTGGTCCGCAATCCTGGGAAGCGCCGGGCGTTTCAGCAGTTTGTGAACACGGATGAGAACGAGTCGTGCATCGAGATCGTCCACGAGCGCGGCCAGGCTCGACCGGCGAACTGGCCGAGCGAGTTTGTCTCGCTTGACCAGTTCCGAATGCTCGACGGCCGCACGCTTGGGAAACATGAGCGGGAGCAAGCCGAAGAACTGGCATGGGTCGGCGTCGGGCGAGTCGGCGATTTCCCTGATGACGGCGGCGCAACGGTGAAATACGGAGAATCGCAGCTTGCGGTGTTCAATCTTGCGAGTAGGAGCGAGTGGTACGCCGCGCAGAATATGTGCCCGCATCGCAAGGCCTTCGTTCTTGCCCGAGGAATCGTGGGCGACGCCGCCGGCGAGGCGAAGGTCGCCTGCCCGCTCCACAAAAAGACGTTCTCGCTCAGCACCGGCAAGTCGCTGCAGGGCGAGGAGTACCGCATTCGCACGTTCTCCGTCCGTATCGTTGACGACGAAGTCCAACTCCTACTTCCGCGGGAAGAAGTGCTGGATCAATCGCTCGCCACGGAAATTGGTTGCCGGCTGGCCGCCTCATGCGCAGCGCCTCCTTGTATCCCGGCGCCTGATGAAGGAGCGGAACTGGTGGAAATGGCTGCCATCTGACGCCGCGCGATGGCCACGACTGAATGATCGATCTTCCAGTACTTAACGTCCCGATTCGACGCCCTTGCCACGACAAGCCTGAGGCGACAGCCGCCGAGCTTCTTTTGGCCGTGTTGGCAGAGCAGCAATCGCTCTCCGCGGCAGAGGCCTTCAGCCGCTGGCATGACCTTGAAGAGCCAGGTCCCATCGCGTCCCGTGTTGCGTCGCCGCGCTTCCGCTCGTTGATGCCGGCCTCCGCCCCGGCGCCCGGCCAGCAGTATGCCTTCGAGGTTAATCTCGACCGCTGTTCGGGATGCAAGTCGTGCGTCGTCACGTGCCATACGCTTAATGGCCTGGATGAGAACGAATCTTGGCGCGACGTCGGGCTGCTCATCGGCGGCTCCGGGGCCGCTCCGGTTTTGCAGCACGTCACGGCCGCTTGCCACCATTGCCTGGAGCCGGCGTGCATGAAGGCGTGTCCCGTGAACGCTTATGAGAAAGACCCCCTCACGGGCATCGTGAAGCATCTGGACGATCAATGCTTCGGCTGCCAGTACTGCACCATGGCGTGCCCGTACGACGTGCCCAAGTATCTTCCGGAGAAGGGAATCGTCCGCAAATGCGACATGTGCCAGTCACGGCTGGCGGTGGGCCAACCGCCGGCATGCGTGCAGTCCTGTCCGCACGAGGCGATCGCGATTCGCGTGGTCGACCGGCGGCAAATCATCGAGGACGCCGAAGCAGCCGTCTTTCTGCCCGCGGCGCCGGATCCGCACCTCACCTTTCCTACGACCGATTACGTGACTCGTCGCCCCTTAGCCCGCAATGTGCTGCCGGCTGACTACTTCCGAACCAATCCGCAACACGCCCACTGGCCGCTAGTCGTGATGCTCGTGCTGACGCAACTTTCCGTCGGCGCCTTTATCGTGGGACTGCTGTTTGAGCAACTGGCCGGAGCGCATGTCGAACCGGCAACCAATTCGCAGCTGCGCTCGCTGCACGCCATAACATCGCTCTTCTTTGGATTGATTGCGCTGGCGGCGAGCGTCTTTCATCTCGGCAGGCCGCTGTATGCTTTTCGCGCCATGCTGGGGATTGGCCACTCGTGGTTGAGCCGCGAGATCATCGCCTTCACGGCGTTTGCCGTTCTCGCGACGATGTACGCCGCCCTCCTTGCAACGCAAGCGTGGAACGGAGCGGCGGCGGCGCCGTACGGCGACGTGCTTGACCATGCCTTGGGCGCGGCCGTTGGCGCCAGCGGAGCCTTGGGCTTGTTCTGTTCGGCGATGGTCTATGTGTTCACGCGCCGCGAATGCTGGAGCTTCACGCGCGTCATCGTGCGGTTCCTTCTGACTGCGACGCTTTTGGGCGTCGCGGCCGGATGGCTGAGTATTCTCTTGGCAACCGCTGAACGGCCTCCGCCGCAGATGATCGCGTGGATCCAGCGTCAAGGTTCGACGCTCTGTGAGGGATTGCTCCTGATCGCCGGCGCCAAACTACTTTGGGAAGCCGCCATTTTCCGGCATCTCATCTCGCTGCGAATGACACCGCTGCGGCGTTCCGCCCTGCTGCTCACGCGAGAACTCTCAAACGTGACGCTCGCTCGATTTGCCTTGGGCCTGTCCGGCGGTGTGCTGATGCCGGCATTGCAGTTAGGCGCCCTTCCCACGCTGACCGCGGGACAACTGCCGCAATTCCTTGCCACGACAGTTCTCTTGTTTGCGGCATGCCTCGCAGGCGAACTGCTGGAGCGGTATTTATTCTTTACCGCCTGTGCCGCCCCGCGCATGCCCGGAGGGCTACGTTGAAGAGGTCTCTCCCTAAGTTGTTCCAACACGATGGCGCCCTAACTCGTGAGCTGCTCTTGTCGCCCGGCCACTTCGGACTGGGATTAACGCCGAAGTCGCTCCGGGCGGATTCGGTCGTCGGTTCAGTCTGCGGCTATTGTTCGACGGGTTGCAATCTACACATCCACCTCCGCGAGGGAGCCGCCGTCGGCGTCACGCCGGAGGCCGGTTATCCGGTCAACCTGGGCATGGCCTGCCCGAAAGGCTGGGAATCGCTCGCGGTTCTCGACGCGGCGGACCGCGCCACGACGCCGCTTTTGCGAACCAGCGCCGGCCGCATGGAACCTGTCGGCTGGAACCGCGCGTTGCGAACGTTCGTCGATCGCATGCAGGCCGTCCAAGCGGCGCACGGTCCCCACTCGATCGCATTCTTGAGCACGGGCCAGATCGTCACCGAAGAGATGGCGCTGCTCGGCGCCCTTGCGAAATTCGGCATGGGCATGCTCCACGGCGACGGCAACACGCGGCAGTGTATGGCCACCTCCGTCGTTGCGTACAAACAGGCGTTCGGCTTCGACTCCCCGCCGTACTCGTATACCGATCTGGAAGAATCGGACGTGATCGTGCTCGTGGGCAGCAATCTCTGCATCGCGCATCCGATTCTTTGGCAACGCGTCATGCGAAATCCGAATCACCCGCAGATCGTGGTCATCGACCCGCGAGCGACCGAAACGGCGATGGCGGCAACGCAACATTTGCCACTCTACCCGAAGTCCGACCTTGCGCTGCTCTACGGCGTGGCGCGCGAACTCATTGCTCGCGACTGGATCCATCGCGAGTTTATGGCTGCCCATACGGCGGGGTTTGACGAGTTCGCCGCGTTTGTGAACGACTTCACGCTCGAGCGAGTCGCCGCCGAGACGCGGCTTTCGCAAGAGGCGATCGCCCGTCTCGTTGCGACGATCCATCAAGGCGAGCGCGTCTCCTTCTGGTGGACGATGGGCGTCAACCAGAGCCATCAGGGCGTTCGCACTGCCGAGGCTATCATC
>JAICUM010000766.1 GCA_025935855.1 Pirellulales bacterium
AATTGCAGCTACTACTGCCACCAGGCCAGCGGCGTCGGCCTTTCCAGCGTCACCGGCAGCGGCACGGCGACCGTCGAGCTAGAGGACGTCGAGAACGCCGACCTCGTATTCGTCATCGGCGGCAACCCGGCGAGCAACCACCCCCGGCTCATGCGCTCACTCATGACCGTCCGCCGCCGCGGCGGCGAGTGCATCGTCATCAACCCGATCGTCGAGACGGGCTTGGTGAACTTCTCAGTCCCGAGCGATCCCATCAGCCTCTTTTTCGGCACCAAAATCGCCTCCCTGTACGTGCAGCCCCATATCGGCGGCGACCTGGCACTGCTCACCGGCGTCGCCAAGCGCATCGTCGAAATGGGCGCTCATGAGGAAGCGTTCCTCAACAACTCATGCAACGGCTGGCCCGAGCTCAAGCAGCGTCTCGCCGAAACTCCTTGGGAAGAAATCGTCGCCAAGAGCGGCGTCTCGCGCGACCAGATCAAGCAGATCGCAGACAAGTACGCCCGCGCCAAAAAAGTCGTTTTCAGTTGGACGATGGGCGTCACCCATCATGCCCACGGCGTGCAAAACGTCCAGGCCATTGCCAACCTCGCGCTGCTCCGCGGCATGGTTGGCCGCCCTGGCTGCGGCCTCCTTCCCATCCGCGGCCACTCGAACGTCCAAGGCATCGGCTCCGTCGGCGTGGCGCCAAAGCTCAAGGATGTCATCTTCGAGCGCCTCGAATCGCACTTCGGCGTCGAGCTCCCGACCACGCCCGGCCGCGACACGATGGCCTGCATGGAAGGCGCCGCCAGCGGCGACCTGAAGTTCGGCCTCTGCCTCGGCGGCAATCTCTACGGCTCGAACCCCGACGCCCGTTTCGCCCAGCGAGCGCTCGAAAACCTCGATATGATCGTCTACCTCAGCACGACGCTGAACACCGGCCACGCCTTCGGCCTGGCCCGCGAAACGATCATCCTCCCGGTGCTAGCCCGCGACGAGGAGCCGCAGCCCACCACGCAGGAATCGATGTTCAACTACGTCCGCCTCAGCGACGGCGGCCCCGCGCGCCACACCGGCCCACGCAGCGAAGTCGAAGTCATCGCCTCAATCGCCGCCCAAGTCGCCGCCCGCCGAGAAACAAAACTGAAAGCGCCCGTGCGCGAACGAGTCCTAGTCGCCGCCGGCGCGTCCGCCGCGGGAAGTATGGATGCTCCAGCATCAACCGATTACGCATCCACCAACGGCGAAGCTTCGCCAGCATCCAGCATCAAGCATCCAGCATTGAGCGTCCGGCCTCCAGCCTCCAGCCTCTCCTCCCTCAACTGGCACTCCATGCAAAACACCGGCCGCATCCGCGAAGCCATCGGCGCCATCATCCCCGGCTTCGAGAAGATGGCCGAGATCGATCGCACCAAGCAAGAATTCCAAATCGGCGGCCGCATTTTCCACGAGCCGAAATTCAACACGGCCAACAGCCGCGCGAACCTCCATGTCCACGAACTTCCGCTGCTGCAAGGCGACCCCGACCGCGAGCTGCGCCTCATGACGATCCGCAGCGAAGGCCAGTTCAACACCGTCGTGTACGAAGACTACGACTTCTACCGCGGCGTCGATCGCCGCGACGTCATTCTCATCCACCCCGACGACATCAAGCGGCTGCACCTTGACCCGTCGATGACCGTCGCCGTCCACGGCCCCGCTGGCAGCCTGCGCAACGTGCGCGTCCACCCTTTCGAAGAAATCCGCCCCGGCAACGCCGCGATGTACTACCCCGAGGCGAACGCCCTCGTGAGCCGCGAGCTCGATCCAAAGAGCAAAACCCCCGCCTTCAAATGCGTCATCGTCCGC
>JAICUM010000260.1 GCA_025935855.1 Pirellulales bacterium
GGCGGCGCCGCCTACCAGGTGCCGATGCAGGTCAACCGCACCCGGCAGCAGTCGCTCGCCATCCGTTGGGTGCTCCTGGCCATTCGCGAAAAGAAGGGCCGCGCCACCGCCCAGAAGCTGGCCGACGAGCTGGCCGCCGCCTACAACCGCGAAGGCACGGCCATGTCGCGCCGCGAAAACGTCCACCGCATGGCCGACGCGAACAAGGCGTTCGCCCACTTCGGCTGGTAATTGCGAGACAACCCACGAGCTGCGGTCCGCCAAGGATCGCGGCTCTTTTTATGCGCTTAACGGAAATTTTTTCGCCGCGAATCTCGCCAATCTTCGCGAATTAAGTTGATAATCCTAAAGCACTGTTCATTTCGCCCGCGCAAAGGCAGTAAGCATAGAACCCAAGCACTTGTTGATTCGCGCCGATTCGCGTGATTCGCGGCAAAGAAATCTTCAATGGCGTCAGACCTTTCCAAAATCCGCAACATCGGCATCATCGCCCACATCGATGCCGGCAAAACCACGGTCACCGAGCGCATGCTCTTCGCCTCCGGCGCCAAGCATCGCGCCGGCGAGGTCGATCGCGGCACCACCACCACGGACGACGACGCCGAGGAAGCCGAACGCGGCATCACCATCTACAGCGCCTGCGTTCGCTTTCCCTGGAAGGTCACCGGCGCCTCGCAGATCCCCTTCAAGCAGGTCGACGTCAACCTCATCGACACCCCCGGCCACGTCGATTTCACCGCCGAGGTCGAGCGTTCGCTTCGCGTCCTCGACGGCGCCGTGATTGTCTTCAGCGCTCGCGAAGGGGTCGAAGCCCAGAGTGAAACCGTCTGGCGGCAGGCCGACAAGTACCACGTCCCGCGCCTCGCGTTCATCAACAAGCTCGACCGCGAAGGCGCCCACTTCGACACGCTCGTCGAGGAAATCCGCGACCGCCTCGCCGCCCGCCCCGTGCCGCTGCAAATTCCCATGGGCCTCGGCCCCGCGCACGTCACGAACCCCTTCCGCGGCATCATCGACCTGGTGCGCATGAAGGCCCTCACGTTCCCCGAAGGCAAAGAGGGCAACCGAATCGTCGAGTCCGCCATCCCCGCCGAGTTCGCCGACGAAGCCGCCCTGTGGCGCGAGCAGCTCCTGGAATCCCTCTACAACTACAGCAACGAGCTGATGGAGCTCGCGCTGGCCGAGGAGCCGATCCCCGAGCCGCTCATCCACAAAGTCATCCGCGACGCCACTGTCCACCAGCAAATCCAGCCCGTCCTCTGCGGCTCCGCCCTGCACGGCATCGGCGTCCAGCCGCTCTTGGACGCGGTCGCCGCCTACCTGCCCAACCCGCTCGAAATGCCGCCGGTCGAAGGCGTCGATCCCACTGGGAAAGGGCCTGCCCACAAAGGCCACGGCAAAAGCAAAAAGCACAAAGACGAGTCCGGCGCCGACCTCCCGAAAATCCGCCGCAAGCCCGACCCCAAAGAACCTTTCTGCGGCCTCGTTTTCAAAATCCTCCCCTACAAAACCGGCGACCTCGCCTGGGTCCGCGTCTACTCCGGTACGCTGGAGGGCAACAGCCGCGTGCTGAATCCCGGCAAAGACAAAAAAGAAAATGTCGCCCAGCTGTGGCGCATCCACGCCAGCAAAAAAGAAGAACAGCTCGATTCCGCCCAGGCCGGCGACATCGTCGGCGTCATCGGCCTCCGCGACTCGGTAACTGGCGACACGCTCTGCGACACCCGCGAGCCAATCCTGCTGGAGTCCATCGACTTCCCCGAAACGGTCATCTCGATGGCCATCGAGCCGGAGAGCACCGCCGACAAAAAGAAGCTCTCCGAAACGCTCGACATGCTCCGCAAGCAGGACCCCACCTTCACCGCCAGCGAAAACGAAGAGACCGGCCAAACCCTCATCAGCGGCATGGGGGAGCTGCACCTGGAGGTCATTCAGCACCGCCTGCAGCGCGACTTCAAGCTGAACGTGAAGGTCCACCAGCCGCGCGTCAGCTACCGCGAAACGGTCGCCCGCGCTGCCGAGGTGGACGGCGAATGCCACCGCCTCATCAACGGCGTCATGCACACCGGAAAGGTGCGCCTCCGCGTCGAACCGATGCCCAGCGCCCAGGAAGTCGTCGTCGGCAACTCGCTCAGCCACGGCCTGCCGCACGACTACCTAACCGTCGTCCTTGAAGAGCTCGAAAACGCGGGGCAGGGCGGCGGCGTCCTCGGCTTTCCGCTCATGCGCGTCAAGGTGACCCTCCTTTCCGGCCAGGTCCACGAAACCGAATCGAGCGAAATCGCCTTTCGCACCGCCGCCAACCTCGGCTTCGACGCCGGCCTGCGCGCAGCCGGCACGGTGCTCCTCGAACCGATCATGCGCCTCGAAATCAGCACCCCCGACGAACACGTCGGCGACCTTATCGGCGACCTGCAGCAGCGCCGGGCGATCATCCACGACCAGCAATCCCGCGGCCACCTCACCGTCATCCACGCCGAAGCCCCGCTCGCCGAGCTCTTCGGCTACTCAAGCGCCATGCGCTCGCTCAGCCAAGGCCGCGCCAGCGCCTCGATGGAACCCAGTACCTACGCCCCCGCGCCGGATGAGGTGCTGAAGCGATTTTTGTAGTCATTTGTAGCCATTTCGCTTTGCTGGGCTGAGCTACTGCCAAAGCCGCAAGCTGATGCTTGTTTAGCGGCAGACGATCCATGTCCAGTTTTCTAAGCCGCGCCAACGGCGGCGTAGACCTTGCCGCGTCCTCTCAACCACTCGACGTCGCCGCGATCCGCATGGTCCTTTATGTCGCGCAAGAGCTGAATGGTTTCGGATTCGTAGCACGGCTCAGACGGATCATCAACCGGTACGACCATCTCGACTTCGACGGCCACGACGTAATTTTCCGACTGGATCAGTCGAGTCCGTTTGATTCGTTCGCCGGTCAGGCGCATCGCTCTAACCTCGATCAAAGAAGTGAACGGTTACCAGTTTTGCAGCGCCGCTTTGACGCAGATGTGACCAAACAGCTTTGAATTCAGTGCCGTCTGGAAGCGACTGGCGGACTTCCACGCAAGGGTTTGGCGTGTCCCGCGGCCGTTCACCAATTAGCGTGCCGTCCGCAAGGGCCTCGACCGCTTGCCATTCCATAATACCACGTTCCTCCAATCGCTCCGCCGCATGTTGTCCAATAACGTAGTAGTCTTCCGCGACCAGCCGCCGAATGGTGTCAAAAAGCTTGCCCATGCGAAGTATCGCTTGACGGTGGCGACGTCCCACGTCTCGTCCGGACATCTTCTAATGTTGCGAGCGGGCGGGACTTAAACAAGCGCTCACGGTGAATCTGACTCTCTGCGTTTACTAGCCAATAGCGGCTCAAACTCCACCCTCTTGCCCGAGGTTGACTTCGGAAAAACGGGGCCTCAAGCCGAAGCCATCGATGAAATTCGTTTTCGCCGACGGCGCCGTCGTCGAGCGGCAAGTCGGCGAATGCGAGATCGAGCTCCAAGCTGGCCGCCAACACACCCCTGTCGTTCTTGGCGAACCCGGCGATGATCTGCCGCTCCTCGGCGTCGTCACGCTCGAAGAACTGAGCGTCGTTTTCGATCCGTTCCGCCGCGAACTCCGCCAAATGACCGCCAGACTATAGCCGCCGCAGTCTCCTAAATTACATTTTCTTCGGAAAAGCTTGACACGCCATTTGGCCGGGTTAGAAGGGAGCGAGAGTAACCGCCGCTTTTGCGCCCTTAGGCGCCGGCGGCTCGAACCGACGGGCGTCTCTTTCACCACCTTTGATAGGCACGTACTAATGAACAGATTAACGCCGCGCACATGCCCCCTGGGCATGTCTCTCCTTGCGCTAGCCGCGCTGTCTCTCGGATTGTTGACGGCCTCCGCGGCCCACGCCGCCCCGATCTTCTCGTACCAGTTCCCCGCCTCCTGGAACGGAACCGGCACGACCATCACCGACCAAAGCCCCGCCGGTCACAACGCCACGACCACCGGCGCCCCGGTGCTTACCTCGAACGTGCCGTCCGGCGCCCCTGCGGGCGCCCAGTCGTTCAACAGCGTCGGCGGCGGCTCTCGCACGACCAACACCGCGCTGCTGACCAACGCCACGATTGCCGCCGCCGGCGGTTTCCGCTTTGACGTGTCCATCAACTGGGACGGCACCGACAACACCTTCCACTCCGGCAAGATCATCGACTACGCCGGCACCGAGTACCTGCAGATCCAGGCCGTCGACGCCGGCGCCGGCACGGCCACGCTTCGCTTCGGCTTCAACGATGACCCAACGATGGGCGCTACCCTCGTGACGCCGATCGTTCCCCACACCTGGTACCACGTCATTGGCACGTTCAACACGCAAGGCAATGCCGTCGCGGGCGACGGCTCCTTGTCCGGCGTCGCGAAGCTCGATGTTAACGGCAACACGATCACCGAGAACGTCACGAAAACCAACGCCGGCGACAACCTCAATCGCCGCATCGGCGTCGGCAATTTTTCGGCCTCCTCGGGCAAGCTGATCGAGTTCCACGGCGACATCTACAACCCGTCGGTCAGCACGATTCCCGAACCGGCCACCGGCCTGTTGGCCGCCTCAAGCATGCTGCTCAGCTTGCTGGCCGCCCGACGCCGGTCTTCCTAAGCAGAACAGAGTTCGGTTGTTGAAACTTCAAAGGCTCGCTCGGCCAAAACCGAGCGAGCCTTTTTCATTAGTCGTGGGGCGCCACTGGCATCTTGCCAGTGCTCCCGCGGGCGCCACTCGCCGCGGCGAGTGTACTCGTTGGCCATTTCTCATTGCCGCCAGCCCGCCGGGGCCTCCCGAAAACTTTTCCTTTAAGATAACGCTCGCCCGCTGCGTCTAACTCTGCAGCGACACACCCATGAGCGGCAAGGCCGATGTCCCGGCCAATCGACAGACACGAGGTGGATCGATTGGTCGTCGAGCACCTGCCCGCCGCCCTGCGGATGGCGTTGCGGCTCGCCGGGAACGCACACGCCGCCGAGGACCTCGTCCAGGAAACGCTCCTCCGAGTCCTCCGCCAGTGGCCGAAGTTCCGAGGCGACGCGTCGTTCAAAACCTGGATGCTCGGCATTCTCGTGAACGCTGACCGCGATCGTCGCCGCCGGCTGCGAATCCACGAGCCGCTCCAGGAGCGCGATGAGTGCGCCGCCGCGCCATCCAACGAAACCCCGCCGCAGCTCGCGGCCGCCGCCGAGCTCGACGCCGCGATCCACGCCGTGATTGAACGACTTCCCGACCGCCAACGCGAAATCGCCTTGCTCACCTGGGGCGAAGGGCTCAGCCCGTCCGAGACAGCCGCTGCGCTCAACGTCACCGAAGCCAACGTGTACACCAACCTCCACCTTGCCCGCCGCCGCATCGCCGCCGTCCTCGGCGTCGACGCCGCCGGCCGCGACCTCAAATGAACAATCCGCAGCTCGACGACCGAATCCGCCAAGCGCTCCCCGTCGAGCCATCCGCCGAGCAACTCGCAAGGCTCGAACACTACTGGCGCCGCCACTCGAGCCCGCGCAAGCGCCGCTGGCCGCTCGCCGCCGCCGCCGCGACGATCGCTGCAGTCGGACTCGTCGCCTGGTGGATCGCGCACGTTCCGAGCGAAGCGCCGCGGAGCGCGATTGTGAAGAATCATCCGCAACCACGACCGCCGCGCACGAATCCGCCCCCCCTCCATGTCCAAGCCCCTCCGCCGGTAACGCATCCAATGCAAATCGCCGTCGCCAGCCCCCGCGAAGCCACCGCATACGAACCACTTTTCTTCGCCGTCCAAACCGGCCGCAGCCGCCATCAAGCCAACAAACCTGACGCCGCCGCCATCGCCGCGTCGATCGACGCCATCGAGAAACAGGGCGGCGTCGCCGGACTCATCGCAAACGCTCAAGCCGCCCGCGATCGTAGCCTCCGCGCCGCCGCCTACGATCGATTGCTAACGCCGGGACGCGACGACGGTCTGCACGCCTATCTGTCGCTTGTCGCCGACGAACGAACGCGCACGGAAGCCCTCATGGCAATCACCCGCGCAAAAGACCAACCCGTCGATGAACTGCTCAAAATCCTTGCCGCCGACGACCGCACGACGCGGCTCGCCGCCGCGCTTGTCCTCGGCCAGATCAACACGCCCGAAGTCGCCGAAAAGCTCATCGCCCGCGTCACCAGCGCCGAATCCTCTTCCGAAGCCTGGATCGCCCTGTTCGCCTGCCGCAACCCAACCGCCGACCGCTTCCTCGCCGCCGCCTCGCAACAACCGCGCCTCTTGGGCCATCTCAACTACGCCCGAATCCAATGGACCCAACTCATGCCATGACAGAATAAAACCTTCCGGCTCCCTCCCCCCTTGAGGGGAGGGCTGGGGAGGGGTTAGTAAATGTACACGCCTTCCATCTGACCGCGATAAAAGGAGATAAAAATGTCCAAATATCAAACATCAAATACGATTCTCGCCGCTGCACTTACCATTTGTGCTGCCGCAAGCGCCTCCCATGCCCAACAATCCGAGCCCCAATCCCCGCACGTCGACTCGGCGAAGCTCACCCTCCGCGTCTACAACGTCCGCGACCTTGTCATGGTCGTCCCCGACCACAAGCTCGAATCCCAGAAGGCAGACCCCAATTTCACTCCGCAGGGCGGCGGCCGCTTCGGCGGAGGGGGCGGCGGCTTTGGGGCCGTGGGCGGCGGCCTTTACGACGGCGCTAACCCCGCTCCCACAGGACCGCAACCCATCGAAATCGGACGCCTCGTCGATGTCATCATGCAAACTGTCGCCCCCGACTCCTGGTACGGGGGCCAACGGCCTGCCGTCGGTCCGGGCGGTCCGGAAGGGCAACCCGCTGGCCCGGTGGATGAACAAGCCCAA
>JAICUM010000658.1 GCA_025935855.1 Pirellulales bacterium
CGATCCGGCGAAAGCTATCCGCTTCGGCGATGGCTCGCCCCTGGATCGAGACGCCGTGATGACGGCGGCGGAGCTCGCCGAGGAGGTCACCTTCAACGTGCCGTGGCAAGCTGGCGACGTGGCTCTGGTCGATAATCTCGTGGCGATGCACGGCCGGCGGACGTTTGCCGGAACGAGAAAAGTGCTCGCTTCGCTGGCCTGCAAGGATACGCACCTGCCGCTGAAGGGCGCGGCCGCGGCGCGAGCCGCAAAACCGCACTTCGCGGCTAAGCCGCAAGCGGCGATTTAGGCAAAAGGCCGGAAAAATCGATTTTTCCTTGACTAACGGATAGGGCGTCGGTACGGTATATTTCGCTTGTCGAAATAAAGCTTTTCCGACACCTGCGGAGAAGATCAGAAGCGAAGGCCATTCGGCGTTTCGAGATAACCGGAAGCGACGGCTTCCAGTTGATAAATCAACACCATAAATCTGGCTTCGCCGAGCGATTCGCTCGGAACAACACCAACCCACTTTGGTCCAACCATCGCACCAGGCTCTGGAGTGACTCATGATGTTCGTCAAACCATTCAGTTTGCGTGGAGCCCTTCTTTTCGTACGAAGCGCTGGCCTTCGGAAAACCAAACTCCTGGCGGCCTTCGCCGCACTGAGCTTCGGCTTGTGCGTCCGACCGTCGGCAGCGCAAACCACGCCTATTACCCTGATCAACCCCGGCTCCGAGGATTACACGGGGACGGGAACGATTAACATCAATCCCGGAGGCATCCCGCCGATCGAGACCACCGGATGGGACTCGACGAAGACCGCGATGAACGGGTCCGGGCCGAACGGCGCCGTCCAGACTCTGACGGGCACTCCCCACAGCGGTGGGCGGCGCTTGGCTTTTGGGACCGCGGGCGACGGCAGCGTTCCGCCTGAGGATTGGGTGCTGTTTCAACAGACCAGCCACGTCGTTGTCGCCGGGGAACAGCTGATTCTGAACTATTGGGGGCGCGGATTCTCTAACTTTCAGAATGCCACCGACGATCAAGTTTCGTTGTTCGGCTACGTCGATGGCGGAGTCCTGCAACCAGTGGACACGATGGTCCACACGGATGTGGTGTCTGGTTCTTGGATCTCCGTAGGGCATTCGTTCCTCGTGCCTAATGGCTCGCCGCTTGTCGGTAAAAATCTGGCCATCGGCTTCTACACCACAGCGCTCGATGGAACCGCATTTAGCGGCATTGACGACGTGACTTTGCTAACCGCGCCCGGCGGATTGCCGGGCGACGCCGATCGCAATGGCGTCGTCAACCTGGCCGACGCGCAGTTGATCGCCAACAATTTCCGCAACTCGGTCCCGGTCAGCACGCTCGGCGACCTGGACGGCAGCGGCACGGTGACTTTCGCTGATTTTCGGATGTGGAAGGACGCATCGGGATTTTCCGGCAGCGTTGCGGACGCGCTGCGAGGCGTGCCGGAGCCCAGTTCCGTATGGCTCGCGTCCATGGCGGCCTTGGGAATTCTTCGAGGAGTTCGGCGACGGAATTCGACCTGAAGCTACGTGAGCGATCGGCGTCCCTTTTCTTCGTTGATAACTCTTAGCGAGAACTCATTGATGTGCCGCTTGCATAAACGACTCATTCCGATAGCGGTCATGGGCCTTCTACCGCTCATGGCCAATCGTGCCGCCGCGCAGCTTGGCTCTGCCATCGATTGGAGCGTCGCGGGACCGGCTGACTGGAGCACCGGGGCGAATTGGTCAGAAGGAAACGTGCCGGACGCCACGTTCGACGAATACGCCAGGATCTCCAACAATGGCTCCGCGTTCGTTCAAAACACGCCTCCGCAGCCTGGCGCCATTGTCCTGGGCGACGCGGCGAGCACTTCCGGAACGCTTGAAATCCGCACCGGCGGCACCCTCACCGCCGTGGCTGACTTGCCGAACAACGGCGCCCTGGTCGTCGGCCAGAACGGCACGGGTACGCTCACCGTTCAAACGGGCGGCAGCCTGAGCGCCGCTTCGATCTCCTCCGCTGGCGCGGGTAGTTCAATCACGCTCAATGGAATCGCTCAACTGACAACGACGGGTACCGCCAACTTAAACGCTCTGACGACCATTAATGGCCAGAGCGCGAATTTGAGCGCCGGGCAAGCCCTGGCGTTTGGCGGCAGCAGCCGTTTGCAAGTGGATATCGCCGGAGCCAACGCCCCGCTGATGAAGGCGGGAACCGGCGTAAGCCTGGGCGGCGTCCTCGAAGTCGATTTTGGGGGCGCCACGCCGGCGCCCGGCAGCTCATGGAATCTTTTCGACGCCGGGGCGGTTGTCGGCCAGTTTTCGAAAATCAGTTTGTCAAGCGGGTCGCTGGGGACCGGTCAACGACTGCGCGTCGTCGCGACTCCTGACGGCGGAAGCATGAACGGCGTGTACGGCAAATTGCAGTTGGATCAACTGCTCGTCTTGGAAGTCAATCGCGACAGCGGCGCGATGAAGATCCTCAATCCGAGCGCTTCGACAAGCATTCCGATCGACGGTTATTCGATCACCAG
>JAICUM010000747.1 GCA_025935855.1 Pirellulales bacterium
GAGACTGTACTTCGCAGTTCGTCGGGGTTCTGCCTAATCGGCTCACTGACCGTAGCTGAAGACCGTGGGTTCGGAGGACGATTTTCTCGGAGGAACAATGGCTGGACGGCTCAAACCACTCGACGTAGAGCGCCTCATAAAGCCCGGCAAATACGCCGACCGGTCAAGAAGCCGCGCCCGATCAGCCGCGGCAAGGCTGTCAAGAAGGTCGGCAACAGCCATGGACGTGTGAAGAAGAAGCTCGGAAGCCGCAAGCGAGGGTGACGCTGCTCCAATTGCCAGCGGTGCGTCTCCACGTCCACTACGCGCGCGGGCATTTACAGCGATGGCGCTTCGCGGCTCGAAGCGACAGATGAGCGCGAACGCCGGCAGCGGCGAAGTAGCCCAGCGGCGCTGCGCGGATTCGCAGCGTGATGGCCTGCCGTCGTTCAGGCGTGTTGGCCGTACTGGCGCATCCTCTGATACGCCATGACCGCGGACACGCGGTTTGTCGCACCGCACTTCTGCATGATGCTGCTCATGTAGTGCTTGACGGTCTTTTCGCTGATCTTGAGCTTGTCGGCGACCATCCTGTTGGTGGCGCCGCTCTCGACCTCTGCGATGATCTGGAGCTCGCGATGGCTGAGACCGACCTCGATCGATGCCGCCTCCTTCTGCTGAACCGCCGAAAGCAGCCGCGCCGCGAACTCCGGCGAGACGAACGAGGTCTCGTTCTTGAACACCGCCCAGATCGCCGCTTTCAATTCGCTCGCGCTGACACCCTTCAGGATGTAGCCGTGCGCGCCCGCGTTCAGGGCGGCGATGCCAGTCTGCGGATCGTCACAGGCAGTGAGTATGACGCAGTGCGTTCCGGGAAATTCGACGCACAGCTGCTTGAGAGTCTCCAGGCTGTCGCCTGGAATTCCGAGATCGAGAACGAGGATGCTCGGGCGATGCGTTTTTGCGATGTCCAGCGCGTCTGCCGTAGAGGCGCCTTCTGCTACGACTTTGAAGCGAGCCTCCGCCCGAAACACGGCGGCCAGTCCCTGGCGATAGATCGGATGATCGTCAACGATCGCAATCGTAGCCTGCTCACTGGAGTTTTCCATATGCGTACTCTCAAAAATAAAACGCTGCAGAAAAGTGGCAGTCAAGAATGCTGGGAGCATAGGCCTCGTAAGGATAAAGTTTCAATCACTTTTGATGGGTTGCGCATCTTTCGGGTGTTCGTCGTCAGTTCCGGCGATGGAACTTCGGACATGCAGCTCGCAAGAAATCTCCGTGCCTTGGCCCAGATTGGAGATCACGGAGAACGTCCCGCCCAGTGCTCTCACTCTGGAGGCCATACCCATAATCCCAAGACCTGATAGGGGCTTGGCGGTCGTGCCGGAAAAACCGCGTCCGTGATCGCGTACCGAGAGCCGCAGCGTCCCGGCGCAGTAATTAACCATTACGGTCTGGCGATCGCTCCCCGAATGCTTGAAGGCATTGTTCAACGCCTCCTGCGTCACCCGAACGACGCAGCGTACCGCGTCGCGAGGCAGTCTCTCGGGCACCCCGGTCATTTCGAAATCGACGATGGAGGCGGCGCGACCTTCATGTGCTCGTATGATTTTCCGGAGCATCTGAGCGAGGTCGCCGCTGTCACCAAGATCGGGAAGAAACAGATCGGCGGCGATCGCGCGCAGCTCCTTGAGCGCGTCCTGGAGGGCGCTCCGGAATTCGGTCAGGAGCGCTCGCGCTTTGGGTGTCCGGCCGTCCAGCTCCTGCTCCAGACCTTCGATCCGCAGCAGCGCGAAGGATATCAGCTGCGCGGGGCCGTCGTGGAGCTCGGCTCCAAGGCGGGTATGGACAAGATCGTCGATGCGGGCGGCCGTGCGAAGAGCATCTTCCGTTTCGGATTTCAGAATGTCGTTCTTGCGATGCAGCAATACTTTCTCCCGGAATCGCTGCTTGATGGCCGAGCGCTGC
>JAICUM010000392.1 GCA_025935855.1 Pirellulales bacterium
CGCCGTCGAACGGGAGCAATGCGACGAGGCCCTTGAGCAGCTGTTACGTCCTCAGGAACTGTCGCCTTGTTATGGGTTGCCAAAAGCCGTCGCCGGCTGGTGCTGGGCACAACGGGCAGCACACGATTTTGGATCTACTCCTGACATTGATCGGGGACATGCACACCGCCTTGCAGAACAGGCGCACACGCTCTCTCCGGATGATGCGCTGACGCTGACACTCAGTAGCGGCGCTCTCGTCTTGCTGAACCGGCTCGACGAGGCGGATCGCCGTTTGGAGCGGGCGCTGGCACTGGATCCCTGGATGGCGTACGCGTGGATACGGCGCGGCTGGATGTCAGCCTACTTAGGTGATCACGAGGGCGCCGTCCGCGAACTGAGAACCGCTCTTCACCTGATGCCGTTCGACCCGCTACGGCACATTACGTTCATCGGCATGGGTTGTGCTCACTTCGCCGCCGAGCGGTACGACCGGGCGGCGCAGTGGATCGGGGACGGCATTGCGGCCTATCCAGAGTCCTACTGGGCGCAGCGGGTGACAGTGGCGGCGGTGGCGCTGGCGGGAGCGCATGCGGACGCGCGCCGCATGGGACGGCAGCTCATCCGCAAGGAACCCAATCTAACGGTCGAACGCGCGAGGCGGGCGTGGCCGTTCATGCCTGATTTTATGTCGCGCCTCGGGGACGGTCTTGAGCTTGCGGGATTGCCGCGATCCTAGTGGCGGCTCATTCTTCCGTCCTGGTGCCGTGCAAGCCGTCAGCTCGCACCGTGAATACGCGCCCGCGCGGTGGCGCCCCCGGATTGCGCTATATCGCGTGCTCAGTCCGCTATCGGCGCTTTTTGGCCGGTGGCGCTACTATGTCCAGCCGGCAGAAGAATGCCCCTTAGCGGTCGATTGACAAGGCGGCGCTGCTGGCGAGATATATGGCAACCTCATATTGGATCGGCCCGGCCGATCTATTCTCGAGTCACAGGCGCGGCTCCCGCGCGTAGACCGGCCAACTCGCCGGCACGATACGATCGCAAGTTGCCCCGGACTAGCGCGAAATCAGAAAGCGACTCCGTTGCAAGCTACAGAAACAGAGAACTCGGCGGGCAAGACCCCATTTTTGCAAATGCATAACACGGCGACCCAATATCACCTACACTACAGCGCCGTCCGCACAATTGCTTCAACCGTTTATCTTTCTTTTGGGATATTGAGCAGCATTCTTCTTTTCATCAATCGCTCTCGCGATCATAATCTTTTTCCGCTGTTCTTGCTGCTGCTGGTTTATATCACGACCCTCGGATTTAACGTCATCTTTGTCAGGTGGTCGCGCGCTTGCCGACAAATAGAGCGATTTTACGAACAAAAGATCGGAACGGGCGATCGCTTTGACGCGCTGTACGGCTTTCGTCACCTGTTCCGACACATCCTTCTCCGCCGAGGGACTCCCGACACACTGCCGCCGGATTATCCGTCAAAAATGGCTTGGACTTGGCAGTCGGCCACCGATCCGTTTCTCGCCGGCATAGCGCTGTCTGTCGGCCTCTATATAGTGATTTACATGGTATTCCTTCTCGGCACCTGAAAAGGCTTCGAAAGCAGTCGTGGTCACGTCCGGTCAAAAAGATAGCTCTTTCCTTTCCACGACATCCACTGAAAATAAATGAAGATCGCCATGAGTAACAGGGGATAGCATAATTCAAGGCTTACCCATCGACCGAGTATATAGTCGTAATTCGATTTTTTCGTCCACAACTCCACCACCTGGCCGGCGTGCCAACGGTAGCGGAAATGAATCAACCGCGACGGCGGGCGAGACGCGCCGGTAAAACTGCCGGTGCCGGTCCATTGCCCCACGACATTGACGATGCACGGATCTCCGGGTTCTCTCAAAATTTCGCCGGGCACGAATTTCAGCTCGCGCACCCACCCACGGTTCCGCAGCAAAAACACCCATTTTTGCCATAGTTCGATACCGCGATGCGTATTGTCATCCATATGGATTGTCACCAGCGGGTGAATATAATCCGGCGCCTGGTCCCGGGACCGAAGACCGCCCAACATTTCAATTATCCGCGATACCACCTCGATCGGCGACAGCATGGCTGGTTGCGCCGTACTGCGCGTGTTTTCGCCGGCCGGCGACGGTTTGGGGCGTCTCACGGCCGATTATTCCGGGACGGCGCAACGACCCGATGACCGAGCCGCGCGCTGAACAGCAGCACGCGCGCCCGAGTATAAAGCCCGACCAATGGCAGCAATGGCGCCAGCACCAGGAATATATAGATCTGGCTAATGCGATTGTCGTCGTAACGTCGATAAGTTTCGAATATCCTGTTCCGGTGCCGACGGTCGTTGAGCCAGAATTGGCAACCGTTCCACGGCGCGGTGACGGCTTTCCACCAACGTTTGGGATTGGAAAGCATCAGGCGGCCGAAATTCGGGTAACAGCCAATCAACTTTGCGAGCTGATTACAGTAGATAAAATGGTCCACCAACCCGGCGAGACGGCCGGAGGTGAAGCGAAAGTGGTGATTCCAAAACCTGGCGTCGGCGGCTATGGTTTTCGCGCGCGCATCCGGATCCGGAAGCCGGCGCTTGCCGGAAAATACCGCGGCAACGTAACGGCTCTGCAGCTCGGCAATACCCGGTATCGAGCCGATAACCGGCCGCACAAAGCCGACAAAGGCGAGAGACGGATCGGCATCGTAGAAAACCTGCTTGAACCAATCTCGCTGGTTGGCATCGGCTCCTATTGCATCTTCAAAAAACGGAAAAGACGCGCGGTACCCGGAGCACGTGACGATCAGGTCGACCCTGGCAACAGTCCCATCGCTGAAGTGCACCATCTTGCCGTCGCATCGTAGAACATCGCGTTTCGGTGTTATCTTCCCCTTCTTCAGTTGGGCCAGGACTTCCGAGCTTTTATTTACGAACGACCGCTGGTAGGGCGCGGCGGTGCGCCAGGCCTCCTGGCCATGGCCGTTAAATCCGAACGCATATTCCAGATATTGGTAAATCAGCGGCGCATATTGGTGGGTCGGCGAAAGCAAGAGCCGCAGGCGGGACGAGGTGTGGTCGACGACCTTGCGTCGAGCGCTCGGAAAAGGCGGCCACCGGTCGACGACGCGTGGCAAAAACCATTGCCCGTTTGGAATGCAAAAATAGATATGGTTGACGATGCCGCTGGCTTCGGAGGCGATATCGGAGGCGCTCTCGCCGCCGCCCCAAACGACGACCGTCTCGTCCGTGAACTCTCTGGATACCCGTTTCACGGAGCCACTGTGAACCAGCTTTCCCGAGTAGTTGCGGAAGCGCGGATCGTCGGAGACGTCGATCGGATCACGATGCACCCCGGATGCGACGATGATGTTCGGCGCAGTCCACTCGGTGCCGTCGAATGTCGCAATCCGCCACTTTCCCGCGGTCTTGCGGATGCCCACGACCGGCCGGTTGAGCGCGATATGCGCTGACAACCCATACCGGGCGCAATAGCCCGCGAGATAGCTGTTTATTTGCCAATGCCATGGAAAATCGGGGTAATCGGCTGGCATCGGAAAGTCGGAGATCTCGGTGATGCACCGCGACGAGGTCGTCCTCGTGGTCTCCATTACCGAGGTCTGCGTCGGATCGTCGGTATAGGCCCAGACCCCGCCGATACGATCGCGCGCCTCGAGCACCACGGTGTTCAGACCTTCGGCCAAGCAATATTTGCACGCAAGCAGGCCCGACCAGCCTGCTCCAACTATCACAACATCGTAATCCTTGGCCTCGCCATTCATCCGGATGCCTGCACCGCGCCCGCATTTGAGGATAATATCCTTCGGCAGTATACACCTTCACGACGGGACCGCAGTGCCCGTCCTTTGAACGAATGGCAGCTGCATGGATCCGCGTCGGCCATCGCCGCCGCGGTGAACTTTCCCGTCGGCATGGGCGGGATTATAGTAGGGCGGGACGGTCCGACTGGCAAAGCGGACGAAAGGCTACGGGCGATGTGCCTTGACGTAGCGGCTTGGCTGCGTGACCTCGGCCTGCAGCAGTATCAGCAGGCGTTTCAGGATGAGGCGATCGACGTCGAGGCGCTGCTCGAACTGACCGAATCCGATCTGGAGAAGCTCGGCGTCCTGCTTGGACATCGCAAGCGGATCCTCCGGGCGGTTGGTGTTCTGAAAGAGACCGGGGGAGCGGCACAAGCCGCCGCGCCCAGCAAGAGAGCCGCCGTTGCGGCGCGTCCGGAGCGGGCGGAGCGCCGCCAGGTGACGATCATGTTTTGCGATCTGGTCGGATCGACACCGCTCTCATCGCGCCTCGACCCGGAAGACTTGCGGCAGGTTCTCGGCATGTACAACGGCCTAGTGTCGGAGGTGACCCGTGAATTCGACGGCACCGTCAACCGCTACATGGGCGACGGGGTACTGATCTGCTTCGGTCATCCGCAGGCCTATGAGGACGACGCCGAGCGCGCGGTTCATGCCGGCCTCGCGCTGATCGACCGCATCGGCAAGATGGAATTCCCGTGCGGACCTCTCGAAATACGGATCGGCATTGCCACGGGGCCGGTCGTCATCGGCGACCTGATCGGCACCGGTGACGCACAGGAACGCGGCATTGTCGGCGAGACACCAAACTTGGCCTTCCGGCTACAGGGCTTGGCTCCGCCAAATTCGTTGCTGATAAACTCGATCACCCGGCAACTGATCGGAGACTTCTTCGAATATCGCGATGTCGGCGGCCTCGATATCAGGGGGTTTGCCCGCAGGGTTCC
>JAICUM010000074.1 GCA_025935855.1 Pirellulales bacterium
CAAGGACGGGGCGATCGTCGTGCAGCCCCACACCGGAGCGCAGATGCAGGGGTTCGAGGATATTCGCAACGTCTCGTGGGTCACCGTGCTGGCCAAGGTTCCGATCAAGCAGCAGGTGACGATGTATGAAGACGCGCTGGCGAATTCGCGGGGGTTCAACCCGACGGCTGACTTCCCGAAGTACCTGGGCTACGTCGTGGAACGCGCCGAGGTGACTGAAAACGGCGAAGCGAAGTGGGAATCGCCGACGAAGGTGTCGAGCCAAACGCTCATCAACGAGATGCGGCGGTGGCCGATCCAGACGCCGGAGCTGGTGAAGCCGAAATACGTTCACCCGCTGCTGACGCATCCGCTGCCGCCGATGATCGTGCGGCAGTGGGGCGACGGGATCACACACACGGAGATGCCGCTGCCGACGCCGGAAGAGTTGGCTCGCGGGTTCACGGAGGAAGCGCCCGCCGATGCTCCGAAGGCGGAAGAACCGAACCCTGACCAGCCGTTTGGCGAGGTGATCAAACGCAATCAGAACCAGTTCATGGGGCCTGAAGGCCGCATGGGCATGGGCATGATGGGCCGCGGGGGACCGGAAGGCATGATGATGGGCCGGCCGGGCATGGGCGGCATGATGGGACGCGGCGGACCGGAAGGCATGATGATGGGCCGGCCCGGCATGGGCGGCATGATGGGCCGCGGCGGACCCGAAGGCGGCGGGATGATGGGCGGCGGGATGTCGATGGGGCCAAGCGAGCTGGCTGAATACGCCTGGGACGGCAAGACCGAGTTCGTTTTGTTTCGCTACTTCGACAGCACCGTGAAGCCGGGCCACCGGTATAAATACCGGGTGCGGCTGGCGATGTTTGACGTGAACGCGCTTCAGGCGCCGTCGAATCTGGACGGCGAGGTGAACGCGCGATTGGGCAAGGAACGGTCGGCCAACCATAAGACGCCGCCGGAGCCGTTGGGCTATCGACTGACCGATTGGAGCGAGGAGAGCCCGGTGGCGGTGGTGCCGCAGCCGGGGTTGAGCTTCGTTTCGACGGCGAAAAGCAGCTCGAATCCGTTGGCCGAGCCGGAGGCGCGGATGGTGATCAAGTCGCTGGATGCGGCGAGCGCATCGGAGATCGCGCTGGCGGACGACTTCCGTCGCGGCGCTGTGTTGAATTTGGCGCATCACGCGCAGGTGATTTGGTCGTCGTTGTTCAAGGCGACGGACAAAGAGGGCAAGCCGCAGGAGTCGCCGGTGTTTGATTTCCTCACCGGCATGACGCTGTTGGACTTTGAAGGGGGCGAGACGTTAGCCAAACGGCGGGACCTGACGGCGCCGGCGCGCGCGCTGATGATGGATTCAGCGGGGCGGCTGGCGATTCACGAAGAGCTGGCGGATAAGAAATCAATTCGCGAGTTCGAATACATCATCGACGCGGCGAAAAAGCAGGCGGTGCTGGAGCGGCAGCAGCGGAATGATGAGAAGAAGGGCGGCGCGCGCGGGCGCGGCGGGTGATAGTCGGTTTGCCATTTGGAAAAAATGGCGCTAAGCCGCAAGCGGTTTTGCAATTGTTAGAAGTCGTACCATAGGCCGCCGCCGATTTGTTGTTCGAAGTTTTGGTAGAACTCGAACTGGTTGCTCTTGCCGTTGAAGTAGTGGAAACCCGTGCGGAGCGTGTGGTTGGTGTTGCCGCGCCATAGCCAGCCGAGCTGGGCGACGACGTTGCCGCCGTAGTTGAGCTCTTGGCGCAGATGGCCATTGATTGCCAGGAAAGGCGTTCCGGCGGGGCCGGTGGGACCTGGCTCGGCGACGTCCACGCCGAACTGGAATTCCCAGGGCGACGCGATGTCGGCGTGGAAGGCCCAGGCAGCTTCGGCGTACCAGCGCCACGCGGGGAGTGGAAAGTACGAGAACGCCAGGGCGAGCGAATCGCGAGTGTAGTTGATGCGCTGGCCGAGCGCGCCTTCGCGAATGGCGAACTCGTCGCCCATGTGGGAGCTGAGGTGGTAGTACGAAAACTTGGTCTGCCACTTGTCGCGGCCGTAGATGAGCGGAAAGCCGCCGCGGAAATCGACGGCCTCCAGGTCCCAGTTTTCGTCGAGGTTCAGCCGCGGAAACGCGGCGCCCTCGGCCTGTAGCTCGAAGCCCTGCGGGCGGCCGGGGCCGTCGGTGCCGTAGCGCAATATCGAGGCGCGGCCGCCGAGCGTGAAGTCGATGAGGTTCGTGCCGTTGTCGTTGTGGAAGGGGACGGCCGAGAGCCGGGGCTCGTGGACGCCGGCCCAGTAGGATTGCCAGATCACGCCGTCGGGGAGGACGCGCCATTGCCAGTATTCGGGACTGGTTGGCGGGGCGCCGTTGGCGTCGATGTACGTGAGCGCCGGGACGTAGCAGGGACCGCCGGCGGCAGGCGCCGCGAAGATCGGCTGCGGGCAGACGAGGGTGGGGTCGCAGGGCGTTTGGGCGACGCGGAGCGGCTCGTTGGACGGGGTGGGCGTAATGACTGGCGCTGTTCCAGCCGCGGCTGCTAGCGAGACGGCGCCCGCGTCGTCGCGGTAGGGCTGCCATTGCGACCGGATGGCGGGGTTGATTGTTTGGGCCGTCAATGGAAGAGGGTAGCAGAGCGCGCAGCAGGCGATCAGTACGCACGGAAGTCGCAGATGTCCCCACATGGCGGGGGAAGGGTATTGAAAGTTGGGGGTTTTGCGAAGGGCGACTTGCCGCTAGCGAGGGGGCTTGAGGGGCGTAGAATGAAGTGAGGACGGAGCTTGTGCCTGCACAAGTGTAGGCTTCTCGCTCCGCGAGATGCATCCATCTCGCGGAGCGAGATGGCTACACTTGCTAGCGAGGGGGTGATGGTGCTGTTGGAAATGAGCGTTGTGCCGGTGGGGGTTGGGGAGAGCCTCAGCCCGTACGTGGCGCGGTGCATCGATATAGTGGACCGCTCGGGGCTGGACTACGAGCTGCACTCCATGGGCACGATTGTCGAAGGCGAGCTGAGCCAAGTCCTCGCCATCATGCAGCAGTGCATTGAGGAGGTCGCCAAGAGCGCCGGGCGCGTGTCGTGCTCGGCGAAGATCGACTATCGCAAGGGCGCGAGCGGCAGTCTAAAGGCGAAGGTGGCGAGCGTTGAGCGGAAACTTGGCCGTCAGGTGAAGCAGTAGGGCTTGAGCCAAAGGACATCATGAGCAGCGACCCCTTCCCCACGCTCGGCCGCGTTACCAGCGGGATTTACATTTTGACGATCGGCCAGGGCGAGAAGGCCACGGGGATGCTTGCCAGTTGGGTAATGCAGGCGGGGTTCGAGCCGCCGATGGTGACCGTGGCGGTGAAGAAGGGCCGGTACGTCGCGGACTGGCTCGAGGCGGGCGAGCCGTTTGTGCTGAACGTGGTGGGGGACGGGCAGACGCAGTTTCTCAAGCATTTCGGCCGTGGGTTCGAGCCAGGGGAGCCGGCGTTCGAGGACGTCCACGTGGCCGAGGCGGACAACGGCGTGCCGGCGCTCCTGGGCGCGATTGGCCACTTGGAATGCGAGCCGACGGGGCACGTGGATTCGGGCGACCACCGGATTTTTGCGGCGCGTGTGACTGGCGGGCGGCTGAACAGCGACGCTGCGCCGATGGTCCATATCCGCAAGAACGGCGCGAATTACTAACGAATTGGCGCCATGCCGAGCACGGATCTGATCATCGTCGGCGGCGGGATCGTGGGGCTGGCGACGGCGCATCGCTTTCAGCAGCGGTTTCCGGCCGCGATGGTTCGGGTTGTCGAAAAGGAAGACCACGTCGCGGCCCACCAGACCGGCCGTAACTCGGGCGTGCTGCACTCCGGCATCTACTACAAGCCCGGCTCGCTGAAGGCGAAGAACTGCCGAACGGGCAAGCTCGCGATGGAGCAGTTTTGCGAAGCGGAGGGGGTGCCGTTCGATTTGTGCGGCAAGGTGATTGTCGCGACGCAGGAAGAAGAGCTGCCGCGGTTGGCGGACATCTACCAGCGCGGGCAGGCCAATGGCGTGCGCTGTGAGATGATTGACCGTGAGCGGCTGCGCGAGATCGAGCCGCACGCGGCGGGCATTCAGGCGATACACGTGCCCGAGGCGGGCATCGTGAATTACGCCGCGGTCTGCGAGCGGATGGCCCAGCGAGTGCGGGAGCGCGGCGGCGAGATCACGCTCGGCGCGAACGTGACCGGGTTTCGCGGCGGCGCCGATGAAGTGGTGGTCGAGACGACGGCCGGGGACTTCGCGGCGAAGCAGGCGGTGAACTGCGCGGGGCTGTTCAGCGATCGCGTGGCGAAGCTCAGCGGCGAGAAGCCGCCGGTGAAAATCGTGCCGTTTCGGGGCGAGTATTTTGAACTCAAGCCGGAGGCGGAGCATTTGGTGCGGGGGCTGATTTACCCCGTGCCGGACCCGGCGTTTCCATTTTTGGGGGTCCACTTCACGCGGATGATCGGCGGCGGGGTCGAGTGCGGTCCGAATGCCGTGCTGGCGTTTGCTCGTGAGGGATATTACAAGACGTCGATCAATTTCCGTGATCTGGCCGAGTCCCTGACGTACCCGGGCTTTTTGCGGCTGGCGGCCAAGTATTGGCGGACGGGCGCCGGCGAGATGTGGCGGAGCCTAAGTAAGCACGCGTTCGTGAAGGCCCTCAAGCGGCTAGTGCCGGAGATTCGCGAGGAGCAGCTCAAGCCGAGTCCGGCTGGGGTTCGGGCCCAAGCGTTGTTCCGGGACGGGTCGATGGCTGACGATTTTTTAATCGAGGAGCACGGGCGGGTGGTGAACGTGCTAAACGCGGCGTCGCCGGCGGCTACGTCGGCGCTGAATGTGGGCCAACTGATTGTCGATCGCGTGGCGGCACGGATCGCTGAAACTGAATGTCGTGCCTAGCCTGTGTTGGATTTGCCTTATTTGCTGCCTCGCAGGTCGGGATGTTCTCCCAGTTGCGGCAAATCCGTTTTGACTTTTTCGCGGGACTTTCTTAGCCTTACCCCAAGGCAAGCTCGGACTTGTCCACCCTCTCCTCTCTGTGCGGCGCATGACTGCCGCGCGCCTGGATGATCTCGGGTGGCCACCGATTGATTCGCCGCACCACGGAATTGCGGGCGTTTGACGCGCTTGGGGATTGCAGCAGGGAACGCGTCGCGGCGACGGCCTGGCTTGTCCACGGAACAAATAGCTGACGTGATTTCACGAGTCTTCTTAATTCGATGCTGCGCGCTGGCTGCGGCGACTTTGGCGGTTGCCGTTGCGAGTTTCGCGCGGGCCACCGACTACAACGAGAATCTGTTGGGCGATCTATCGGGCAACCCGCAGGCGCCGACGGCGCTGGCGCTTTCGGCCGGCTCGAATTTGCTCGTGGCTCAGTCGAGCAGCGTGGATTTCGACTTGCTGCGAGTGAGCGTGCCGGCGAACCATACGCTCGATTCGATTACGGTAGAGTTTCACGACAGCGTGAATTTGGTGTTCGCCGGCGTGGAAGCGGGGAACGTGTGGACGGCGGGAACGGGCTTCGAGATTGATCCGTCGCAGATGCTGGGGTGGGTGGATTTTCCGACGGACATCCACACCGCGCACACGGGCGAGGACATTCTTGACGACATGGGATTGGCGCCGGGCTCGCAGGGCTTCGCGCCGCCGCTCGCCAGCGGCAACTACACGTTTTTATTTCAGACCGAGTCCAGCGCGGTGCCGTTTGCGATTAGCTTCGACGTCTCCGGCGGGGGGACGGCGCTGCCGGGCGACTTCAACGCGGATCGCGCGGTGAACGGGGCGGACCTGACGGTGTGGCGGGGCTCGTATGGAAAGACGGCCGGAGCGGATGCCAACGGCGACGGGCGCAGCGACGGTTTGGATGCGCTGGTGTGGCAGCGGAACCAGGGGATGTCGGCGTCGGTTGGGGCCACTGCGGCCGTGCCGGAGCCTGCGGCGGCGGTGCTGGCGGCGGGCTCGATTTTCGTGTTCGGCGCCGTGGGGCGAAGGTTGGTTCGTGCTCGTCGGGATAATCTTTTTAACACGTCGGATATTGAGTGATGGTGAAACTTTCGCCTCAAAGGTATGTAACCAAGCGAGTCGCGTCTTCGCCGCGGCGGATCCGAGATTGGAGAGACGCGGCTACGGAACGCGCGTCTCGGAGAGACGCGGCTACGGTTGGCGGCTTTACGCTGGTGGAACTGTTGGTCGTCATTTCGATCATTGGCGTGATGATCGCGCTGTTGGTTCCGGCGGTGCAGGCGGCGCGTGAGGCGGCGCGGAAGAGCTCGTGCGGCAACAATCTGAAGCAGATTGGGTTGGCGCTGCACTCGTATGTGGCGGCGAACAAGGAGTTTCCGCCGGGGTATGTTTCCGAGCTGAAGTCCAATGGCGACGACGCCGGCCCTGGTTGGGCGTGGGGCGTGAAGCTGCTGCCCTACATTGAACAGCAGGCGCTGTACGAGAAGGTGAATTTCAAGGCGAAGGTGGAATCGCTGGCGGCCGAGCCGGTGCGGATGCAATCGCTGCCGGTGTTTATTTGCCCGTCGGACGGGGAGATCGAGCCGGTGATCGACATTCGGCTGAACGTGTTCTTCAAGCCGACGTGCCAGATGGCGGCGGATAGCTACGTGGCCAGCGCGGGCACGGTGCGGGCCACGTGCATTCGGTGCCGCGATCACTTCGACGGCGTGTTTGGGCGGAATCGGCCGGTTCGGCCGGAGGAATTGCTGGACGGCAGTTCTAACACACTGGCGGCCGGGGAGCGGGCGCATCGCTGGGCGAGCGCGGTGATGTGGGGCGTGGTGGCGGGTTCGCGATTGTTCGACAACCAGCATCCGGGCTATTACGCGGGCGGGCCGGGGTTTGTGTTGGGGACGACTTTCAAGGACGGCTTCAACATTTGCGACACGCAAGGCCACGACGGGAATACGTCGATCACTTACGCCGAGTCCTTCGGCAGCGAGCATCCTGGCGGGTCGCACTTTGTGTTTTGCGACGGGGGCGTGCGGTTCGTTCGCGACAACGTCGAACCCGGCGTGATGAACGCGCTGGCGACGCGCGACACAATGGCCGAAGAGGGGAAGGAAGACCCGATTATTCACGAAAGCCCGTTCTGAGCGAGCGCCAAGCGTTTCGGCTCAATCGATTAATGTTGCCGATTGCGGTGATCCATAGCACTGCCAGGATGGCGGACGCCGGCTCGGGAATCGTGATGACCGGTGCGCCTGGCGCCGATTGGCTGAATTGACTTTTCCAGATGGCCAGGTCGGCGGCGCTGACGGTTCCGTCGAGATTGGCGTCCGCGGGTAGATTGGGGCCGCTGGCGCCGAGCGTTTGCTGCCAGACGAGCAGGTCGGCGCCATCCACGCCGCCGCTGAAATTGAAGTCGGCCGCCAGGCCGGCGGCGACGTTGATGGCTTCGGCGCCCTGCTGGAACACCTGCGAGTTATCGAGGCCGAGGCTCATGCCGATGAAGAACGGCGCGGAGGGGCCATAGCTGGGGGACGTGACGCGCGCGAAAAAGCCGTAGACGCCGGCGGTCGGCGCGGGCGAATTGCTGAGAAGAATTCGCATCAAGTCGGCATGGCCTGCCAGATCGACGGCGGTGGGCGTCGCGAGCTGAACGCTGGCGGAGACGGGCGTGGCGAGCTGCGAGATGCTGATTTCGCCGTCAAAGTTCGTGATGACCTCGGCGAGGGGATTGTGGGGCTCGGTTTCGACCGCCTGCGTGGCGGGGTTCCAGTACCAAAGCCAACGCGGCGTTGCGGAGCCGCCGACTTGCCGTCTCGGCAGACCTTCGAGAAACAGGCCGCTATCGATGGCGAGGTCGTTTAGCTTGAAGGAAGGGAGTGTCGTGAAGAGAAGGTTCGCGTTGTTTGGCAGCGGCATGAGCGGCGCCTGATCATCGGGATCGGCGAAGACATTCGCGGCATAGCCGCTGACGGTCGTGGCGCCGCCTGACACGGATAGCGTTCCGTTTTGCGTGCTGACTACGATCGGCAGCGTGCCGTGGCCGAACACGGCGCTCGGCGAGCAGGCGATGATAGCGGTGAACGTTGCGACGGCGTATCTGTTCATGTGTGAATTTTAATTGGCGGTTGAAGACGACCTTACTTGGGTTTCGCAAACTGCACGCCGTCGGCGACCCATTGCCGAATCTGATCGCCTGAAATCGATTCAACGTGTCCGTCCACGAACAAGTAGTGCGAGCCGGTGGCGTGGCGCTCCAGGCAGATGTCTTGCTCGACCGTGTATTGTACGAGCCCGGTTTTTACGTTGAGCAGCTCAAACCACTTGCTCGCATGCGCGTGGTCAAATTCCGGCATGTCTTTGGGTGTTTCTAATTCGGAATCCTTGGCGTTGCGCGCTTCGAAATGGAGCATGGTCCCGGAGGTCGATTGGAGCTGCCTGAGATTGCGCGCTCCGTCAGGCAGCGGCACGAAATGCCCGTCGCCGTCATTCACTTCCAAGGCCAGGTAATCGTTGATCAAATAGCTCGTGGCGCCAGCGCGGAGGCGATCGTCGCCATTGGGATCGTCGGGACAGATTCGGAGCGAATCGACGTGTTCGGCGTACGGAGCGATCTGCACGATCCAACTTGGATCTTTTGGATCTTTCGGATCGGGGGAACCGGAAGTTACGTTCGGATTCGAGTCGGGCGGCGTGGGCGGCGTTTTCTTGTGAGGCGACTCGGAGTCTTCGGGAAATTGGCCGCCATGCGTGTCGCAGAATTGAAGCGTGGCAAGGCCGATCTGCCGCATTTGGTTTTTGCATCTGGTCGCGCGGGCGGCGGCGCGGGCGCTTTGCACCGCGGGGAGCAGCAGCGAGATGAGCACGCCGATGATGGCGATTACTACCAGAAGTTCAACGAGAGTAAAGCCTCGCACTGTAGACGCGTCTCTCCGATCCGGGATCCGCCGTGGCGGAGACGCGGTTGCGAGTTTCGGAGAAACTCGCCTACGGTTAAACAGGATCAGGAGGCTAAAGCCGGCAGGAATCGCGACCGTGAAGTCGCTCGGTTCGGGGACGAACTGCACGGCGGTCTGCGGGACGCCCAACGAGACGACTGCCGCGGCGAGATCGTTCGTGGCCGCGTTTTTTGTCAGCACGAAATAGAAGGGGTCGGACGAGTGCAGGCAGGAGTCTGTGCTGCCGAGCTGCAGGGTCGCCAGATAGATGCCGTCGGCGAGGGCGCTGGTGGTTGAATCGCCATCGGCGAGGAATCGGAAGCTGACGCTGGTGTGCGTCTCGGCGCCTTCGGCGCTGAACGCGATGCCGGCCGAGGGGGAGACCACCGACGGGAACGCGATGGAAGCTGGGGGGCCCGAATCGCTGGTTTGCGCTGTCACCAGATTCACTCCGGCGCCACGGAACGCTTCGAGTTCGGTCAGGCCGGCGTCGACGAACGCCGTGCCGCTCCAGGTCTTTAGGCCGCCAGTGAAGCCGAGAAGGAACTGCGAGCCGAGTGGAAATGGCGCCGGATTCGTCGAGGCGTTGTAGCTGTATCCGTATGCTAGGCCGGGGCCTGACGGAAATTCTGGGATGTGGAGAATCGGGTCGACCGTCGCGTTGGGTCGTGAATACCAGACGCCGCCGTACTGGCCGATTGGCATGACGTAGACGGACGTCGGCGCGGTGAGGGTCGTGCCGTAGGGGCCGTCGTTGATGAGCCGGCGCGTTGTGATTTTGCCGGCGTCGCTGGTGACTTGAATCTGTGGGCCGTGCGCGTGTGCGGGTACCTGAGCGCATGGCGCGAGAAGCGCCATCGCCAGTGCATAGCGGAGGTTACGAACCATGTGCTGCTCGTCCGAATTGAAGCGCGCTCGCGGCGCGTGCCGGGGCGGCGCTGTTGCCGGCGGCGAGGCGGCGAATGCGCATTAAGCGCATTGCCCGAGGACCTCGCCGAAGAAAGCCTTACGGTGTTACGCCGTGATGGCGTCCGGAGGCGGCGAAGGAATGGGGAGCGTCGGCGATTGATAGTACCCCTCGCGGACGCAAACGCGTTCGACGAGATCATCCGCCCGAAATCGCTGGAGCACTGCTTCTAGCGGTAACGACGGCGGCATGGAGGAGACGGTCAGGCTCAAACCGCGGCAGCGGAGCGCGGAGATGCCGAGCACAAAGCTTCGCGATGATTGTGTTTCACGCGGAGCGCTTGCCGTTTGGCAGCACGGCGCGAGTTCGCGATGGGCACAGCACGGTCGCCGGCAATCGGTGGAGTGGCAGTCAGCCGACTCGCAGCAGCGCTCGTGCTTCGCGGCGGATGATCGTTCGCGAGCCGCGGCCGCTATGACGAACGCCGGCGGCGTGACGCCGTGGCGCTCGGCCCAGGCGAGCTTTTGCTCGTTGGTGTAGCAGCAGCACTTTCGCCAACAGGTTTCCGCGTCGGTGCATCCGCAGCCGCAGTGGGCGCACGGGTAAAGCTCGTTGGTATGCCGGGGCGCAGGAACCGGCAGCGGCACGCCGAGCGATGAGACGACCACCGCCAGGCAAGCGAGCAAAGCAGTGCGTTGTTCGGCGCGAGCCAACGCTCACTCCCGTGACGGAGAACGGTTTTTCAAGGCGGGGATGAAGCACCCAATATACGCTGCCGGATGGCGCTTGCGGAAGCAAGTATGGGTGGCGGCGGGGAAGGGGTCGGGAGTCATTTGCGACAGGGGGCTCGCCATTCAATAGCTTCATCGCCAGTCGCAAAAGACTCCCGACCCCTGCAACGCGGCAACTTTGCGCGTTTTTTACCGTGTCGAAAGGAACCACGCCCTTCGGCGGTCCTCTGAGCGTGCCACCTGATTGAATCATGGACTTTCGTTTTTGTGCATCTCGACGTTGATCGCCGCGGCCATTGCCACGCCGGCCGCTGCGAGGCACAGGCTGGCGGCTACTGGATGTCGAACGGCCGTGGTGTACATGCTCCGTCGGCGGACGTGGCCTGGATAATCGCCGCGGACGCGCCCGTCGTCGCCTGCCTGATAGAGGGCGCCTTGGCGATGCTCGGCCGGCTTGTCCTGAAAGTGTTCTTTGATGATGACTTTTTCGTTGACCCAATCCACGATCCGCGGTACGAGCTTGTTCAACGTGCTGACCATCTTGCCGGCGCCGCCGACGAAGATGTCTCGCGTCGGGTGAGTGGCCGCGTGCAGAATGGCTTTGGCGACCGCTTCCGGTTGATAAACGGGCGGCGGCAACTTCGGCGCTTTGCCGGTGTAATTCTTCGCATGCTGTGGAAAGGGCGTGTCAATTGAGGCAGGCTTGACGAGCGTGACGGAAATTGGCGCTCCTTCCTCTTCGAGCTCGATGCGCAGCGCATCGGTAAAGCCCTTCACGGCATGCTTGCTCGCCGCGTACATGCCTTGGATGGGGATGGCGACGTCGGAGACCTCGCTGCCGAGGTTGATGAGGGCGCCGCCTTGGCGCTTCAGATACGGCGCGGCGACGAGCGAGCCGTTGACGACGCCCCAGAAGTTGACGTCGAACAACCGGCGGTGATCATCTTCGCTCACCTCTTCGAGCTTGCCCCAGATGGAAAGCCCCGCGTTGTTGACCCAGGAATCGATGCGGCCGAAGCGATCGACGGCTGCCCGCGCCACTTGCTCCAAGTCGCTTCGGAAGGAAACGTCGGCCACGACGTACATCGCCTCGCCGCCGGCGGAGATGATTTCTTGTTCGATTTCGCGGAGAGCGTCTTCGTTCCGGGCGACGAGAACGACACTGACGCCGCTTTTGGCCGCGGTTCGTGCCGTGGCCAGCCCGATGCCGCTGGAGGCGCCGGTGATCACCATCACTTGTTCGGATAGCGGTTTCAGCTTGGCGGACATCGGTTCGTCCTCCAGGTTAAGTGAGCGGAAGGCGGCGAAACCGGAACGCAACCTTCGTGCCCACGGGGTTTTTTGCGGACCATCGCGTTCGCGACGGTTGCCGCTGACGATTGCCGGGTACAATGTCCGCACGTACCATGCCTATTCGGGTCACGAAATGGTCCTCTGGGAGTGGAGTACTATGCGACGCATTTTTTCGCCGGCTGAGCGTGGCGCCGCCCTGTCGCTAGGATTGCTGGTGGTTCGCGTGGTGATGGGCGCGGCGTTTATGCTCCACGGCTGGTCGAAGATTCAGAATCCGACCGGCTGGATGGGAGAGAAGGCGCCGGTTCCGGCCGCACTTCAGGCGGCGGCGGCGATTTCGGAATTTTGCGGCGGCGCGGCGATCATTCCCGGGTTGTTGACGCGGCTCGCGGCCCTCGGGCTATCCATTACCATGGCGGTCGCCGCCTCGACCCACATGCAAAACGGCGATCGATTCGTGCCGCTGCCGGGGGAGCATGGCTGGGAGTTAGCGGGCATTTACTTCTCGTGCTCACTGCTGTTGCTGCTGGTCGGGCCTGGGCTTTTCTCCCTGGACGCGCTGCTGTTTCGCCGTTCGGGGGAGGGAATCGCCGGTCCTCCTGGGGTTGCGTAAGTTCTTTGGCAGCTGGCAGTTGAGAGAATTTGCGGCGCGCGCGCTGAAAGAGCGACGCCTGCTCCGTCAGGAATTATGATGAAATTGCCCTATCTCTGTTGGTGTTTTGCGCTCGCGCCGGCCGCGGACTAGTGAGCGGCACGCGGGTCTTTTTGAAGGCCAGCAGCTTTTCTGCGATTTCTACTACGAGGAGACAGCTAATGAGTCGGAACATACAATTGAAGCTTTTAGTCCTCCTGGGCCTGAGCGTCGCGCTGGCGGCCCATGAGGCGCGGGCGGCGACGATCACCGTGCAGGACAGCGTCGACGATTTCGAAGCCCAGAAACGGTCGAACGGGACTCCGCTGTATGCTGCGAGCGAAAACTTCGGCGTTTCTCGTATTGGCCACCAAAGTAATTTCAACAATTCTGGTTCAGCAGCGCCAGGCGGCATTACGTCCGTGTTCTTTTTTCCGCTGCCGGCCCTGGGTCCGGGCGAGTCAATCACTTCAGCTACGTTCAGCGTCGGGTTAGTCCCAGAAACTTCTACCGGCGTTCAACCAACGTTCAATGGAGATCTGTATGCGTTAGGAGTGAGTGGCGCGGTGTCGAAGACGGCTGCGGACGCTGAAAAGTACTTTTATGTTGGCAACACCGCGGAATCTACGCTGCCAACCGTGGCTGGCGCCGCGCCTGTGACGGGCCCAGTACAGCGCGTGGCGGACAACTTTATTGTCCCTGGCGACTTCATCGCGGCAGGCGGCACAGAAAGTAGTTCG
>JAICUM010000455.1 GCA_025935855.1 Pirellulales bacterium
CGCACCTCCTTGAGAAACGCCGTCGATGGATCGAACGGTTCCGGCGAATTCAAATCGTCGGCCACGTGGACATGGATCTGCAAAAACGTGATCCCCTCAAAATTGGCCGCACGCACCGTAGCCAGTTTCTTGCGCAGCGCCGCTTCCTTCCCGCCGTTCCACAAGAGCGACAGCGACTCCGGCATTCGCTTCTTCCAGTCGCGAATCAACTGGTGGTACTGCGTGGTGAAAATGATCTGCGACTCGGTTTTCGACTCGTGAATCAGCTTCGCCAGCGCGTCGAGATCCACCAACTCCGTTTTGATGTCCAGGTAAATCCGCCGCTCCGGTTGGCCCTTCATCGCCGCGAGCACGTCGGACAGCGCTGGGATATGCTGGCCGGCGAACTGCTCGCCCCGAAACCGCCCCACTTCGATCTGCTCGACCTTCGCGAGTGGCAGTTTCTCGACGCCCAGGGCTTTCGTCTTCATGTCCAGTCCCGAGGCCACGCGCTTGAAGTTCGGATCGTGGAAGCACACGATCGCGCCGTCGGCCGCCATTCGCAAGTCCGCCTCTGGCGTGACGCCAAGCTTCCAGCTCGCTTGGAAGGACTCAAGCGTGTTCTCCGGCGACTTGATTCCGTTGCCACGATGCGCCTGAATCTCAAACGGCCGCTGCACCTGATCTGCCCCGCGTGCGTCGCTGCACACGGCGCCGACCAACGCCATTGCGATCGCCAACCAACATTGACGGCCACTCACTCGATGATGGCCTTCAATTCCAAAGCACCGCCGCGAGCTGAAACGCATGCACTACTCCTTGCGAACCGCCGCCGTTGAAAGCCGAAACTGAGCTTACCTTGCCGCTGTTAACTGTTGGCGCACTTTGGCGCCTGTGATTGAAGATTCTTGTCCACGATGGCTTTGGCCCCTTCCGCGAACGATTCTTCGATCGCGCAGATCTTCGCCACCTTCCGCGTCGATCCGCCGCCGGCGAACTCCGACGTCAGCCAGGCCATCACCACCTGCTTCGCCAGTTCTGGGCCAATGACTCGCGCTCCCAGCGTGATGATTTGTGCGTTGTTGCTCTTTTGCGCCCGCTCCGCCGAGTAGGTGTCGTGGCAAGTCGCCGCACGGATGCCCGGCACCTTGTTGGCCGCGATGGCCATGCCCAGCCCCGTGCCGCACAAGAGAACCCCCCGCTTGCATTTCCCGCTGGCCACTTCTTGGGCAACGGCCAGCGCGATATCGGGATAATCAACCGGCTCCAATGAATGGACGCCGAAATCGATGCACTCGACCGCCACAGCCGTTTGCTGTGCGAGAAAAGACTTGATCGCTTCCTTAAGTTCAAAGGCCGCTTCGTCGGCGCCGATCGCCAATTTCATCCGGATCTTGCCCTCACGTCGCTCACTGCTGTTACACGGTTTCTCTTGTCTCGTTTGAGCTTAACAGACCAATATCGAGTTCGCGAGTCGGCGCATCGAGCCCCGGCACGGTTCTTGCTTCCGCTGAAAATTGCACCCTCAATTCCGCGCGGAGGAACCATGGCCCGTCAGCAAATCGTGGCGATTGCACTGTGTGCCGCACTTTTCATGTTCTCAATGCTTGTCCGATCCGGCGATGCGCAGCAGTTCCAGCCGCCGGTCAGGCAGGCTCAAGCGTCGCAGCCGGCGGCCCGCAACAGCGATCGCGCCGCCGAGCAAACTGCCCCGTTCGACGCCGTTCAGGAGGCCCAGCGCGGCCCGAACGAGCCATCGCAAGAATCGCAACCAGCGCGGCCGACCAGCGACCACGCCGCTGCCAACAAACCGGCCATGCCGATTACCCAGGCGCTCAACGACCAGCCAGATCAGGGCAAAGTGACCGGTTTCGACTTCTCGCTCGATCCCTACAACGCCAAAAAGCCGCGTCAAACGTTTGAAGAAATCATGGCCGCCGACGTGAAGGCGAAGCCCGGCGTCATGCAAAAGCAGCGCGAGCTGCTCGAAAGCCGCTACAACCTCGATCCAAAGCTCGACCCCGAAGCGAAGATGTCGCGTGGCAAGCCGCTTGCCGTCGGCCCGACCGCGCGGCTCAAGGAAGGACTCACCTGGCAGCGTATCGGCGAGATGTCGCCGGCCGACATCAAGAAGGCGAACGCCTTTCCCTATCCCTCGCTTCCGCACCCGAAGCATGCGACGGGAGGCCAGGTGTTTCCGCAGGTGCAAATCAATCAATTTCCGCGCCTCCAGCGCTTCGACGTCGATCACGATATTCCTGAGTCATTTCTTCCCGAATTTCCGCCCGCCATCTTCCTGCAGAATCGCCCCGAGCTCGGCGACGTCTCAAACGGCGAAATTCTGTCCATCAACAATTTCCATCGGCTTTTCAAGGAGATTCTGACTCCGGTGCAGCTTGATGGACTGCGGCTGCTCGTCACGCCATTTCCGCAAGAAGAATTCAACCCGACGGATGATCGCAAATCGGTGCATCCCAGCTTGGGCGTCGCCTGCCTCGATTGTCACATCAACGGTCACACCACGGGGCAGTTCCACCTGAGCCCCGATTTTCGGCCGGAGGAGCGCCGCTTCCGCCTCGACACGGTCAGCCTGCGCGGCATGTTCAATCAACAAATCCACGGCTCGAAACGCAGCCTGCGCTCCGTCGAAGATTTCACCGAGTTTGAATTCCGCACCGCCTACTTCAACGGCGACCCGATTCGCGCCATGAAGAAGGGCTTCACGATTTTCGATCGCGTCCAAGTGACGCACATGGCTCAATTGCAGAACATGTTCGACTTCCCGCCGGCGCCCAAGCTCGATCCGGCGGGAGTGCTCGATCCCAAGCTTGCCACCAAGGAAGAAATGCACGGGCAGGAGGTTTTCTTCAGCAAGGGCCGGTGCGCGGAATGCCATTCCGGCGTCGCGTACCTCGATCATCAGATGCATGACCTTCATCTGGAGCGATTCCTCAACGAACCCGGCGACGGACCGATCAAAACGTTCACGCTTCGCGGCATCAAGGAGTCCCCACCCTACATGCACGACGGCCGTTGCCTGACGCTCGAAGACACCGTCGAGTTCTTCAATATCGTCATGTCGCTCAAACTTACGCCCGAAGAAAAACACGATCTGGTGATGTTCATGCGGCAGTTGTAATTGACTGGAACCGAGTGATGAGTGTCGATGCAAGTGATCGCCGGGGTAACAGGAGGCACCAATGGCAGCGCGAGAAAAACACAAGAAGCGGCAAGATCCCGAGGACGAACACGAGCTCCGGCGGAGAAACGGCTTGGAACGACGTGTCGCCCACGACGAGGACGACCATCCCCAGCCTCCCTTGCGCCAGGCCTCGGTGTACGAGGAGCAGCCGCGCCCGCCGCACGTTCCGAGAAGCCTCAACTCCTCCCGCGGCTATCAGCCCGGAGGGTACGAACTTGGCGGCTATGGCGGCGGACCCGGCGACCGGCCCTGGCAAGTCCCCTGGGCGGGTGGCTATACGCCAGGCGAGATCGCCAATATGGCGGCCGGCGGTCCAGTTCCGCCCCCATCCGCATCTCCGCCGGTGACGCCGCCGCAAATGCTTCAGCAGTCCGCGCTTTCGATGCAGCAGGGTCAGCCGCCCGCTTCCGACCCCGGCGCCTTCGGCGGAGCCGGCATGGGCGGCTATAACGAAGGAGCCTTCACCTTAGGGCCGTTCTTCGGCCACTCAATTGGCTATCCGGCTCGACCCAGCCTGCCACCCGCCGCGCCGCCGGCGGCGGTTCCCACGTACGCCGTGCCGCAGCAGCCGCCGGCCAGTTTTCGCGGCCGCGGCCCGAAGGGCTACGAGCGGTCCGACGAACGCCTATGGGAAGAAGTTTGCGACTGCCTGTTGCTGGACGAATTCGTTGACGCCTCGAACATTGGAGTGACTGTGGAACAAGGCGAAGTCACCCTAGACGGAACGGTTCCCGACCGCGACACAAAGCGGCGCGCCGAGGACTTGATCGACCAAATCCCCGGCGTCAAGCACACGCAAAACAATCTCCGCTTCAACCGATAGCCACCCCCGTAGCGGTGACTTTCAGTCGCCGCGCATCCTCGCAATGAACGATTCCCCTTGCCTCCATCGTGTTGCAAAAAAAATCGGCCGCCCCACCGGCGGCCGATGTATTTCGCGCTGCCGGGCTACGATTTCTTCTTCTTGCTGCCCTTCTTCCGGCCGCCCTTCTTCTTTGATGTTTTCTTTTTGCCGCCCTTC
>JAICUM010000139.1 GCA_025935855.1 Pirellulales bacterium
ACCGCGCAGGCGATCATCAACCTGGCGCTGATGACGGGGAATATCGGCCGCGTGGGAACAGGCGCCAACTCGATCACCGGCCAGTGCAATGCGATGGGCTCGCGACTGTTTAGCAACACGACAAACCTGCTCGGCGGGCATGAGTTCACCAACCTTGCCCATCGCCGCAAGGTGGCCGAAATCCTCGACATCGACGAGTCAGCCATTCCCGCCGAGGCGAGTTGGCCGTACCACCGCATTGTCGAAGGCATTCTTCGCGGCGAGATTCGCGGCCTTTGGGTCGTTGGCACGAACCCGGCGCATTCGTGGATCAACCAGAACATGCTCCGCGACGTGCTGGAACGGCTCGATTTTTTCGTGGTGCAGGACATGTATCACTCGACCGAGACGGCGCAGCGGGCGCACCTGCTGCTTCCCGCCGCCGGCTGGGGTGAAAAAGAAGGAACGTTCATCAATTCCGAGCGACGCATCGGACTGACCCGCAAAGTACGTCGCGCCCCAGGCGAGGCGCTCGCCGACTTCCACATCTTCAAACTCATTGCCGACGCCTGGGGATGCGGCGAGATGTTTCGTCGCTGGAAATCGCCTGCCGTTGTGTTTGAGCTGCTCAAGCAGCTCACCGCCGGCCAACCTTGCGACATCACCGGAATCGCCGGCTTCGAGATGCTCGCCAAGTGCGGCGGCGTTCAGTGGCCGTTTCCGGCGGGAAGTGAGGTCACCTGTGAAAGCCGGCGGCTTTTTGAAGACGGCCGCTTCTACCATCCGGACGGCCGGGCAAGGTTCATCGCCGACGCGCCGCGTCCGCTGCCAGAAAAGCCGAGCAACAAGTATCCGTTCCTGCTGATCACCGGCCGCGGTTCGGCCGCCCAATGGCACACCCAAACGCGCACCGCGAAGTCGGCCATTCTGCGTAAGCTCTATCCAAGTGAACCTTATGTGGAAATCAATCCGCACGACGCCCGCGAACTCTCGCTCAGCCCAGGCGATTTAGTTCATATTGCTTCACAGCGCGGTGAGCTGCAGGCCCGAGCTCACCTTTCTCCCACCGTTCAGCGCGGCCAGGTGTTCTTGCCAATGCACGATGCCGCCACCAATCGGCTGACGGACGCGGCATTCGATCCGCACTCTCATCAACCCGCCTATAAGGCATGCGCCGTTGCTCTTTCGCGGGCTAGATAAAGCCGCGAACTTACACGACCACTTCCGAGCTTGATGTCGATTCGCGCGACGCAACGACGTGCTGTCAGTCGCATTATGCGGCGCGCGGTTTCGAATGTTCGACCGCCGATCGCGGAACTTACGGTGCTTTGAGCAAGATTCTCAACGGTACAGCGATTGCGTCCGGGCTCAATTCCTGAGTAGGGACCGGAGCATCGACGGTTGAAGACTGATCCGCGGAAAGGGAGAAGCACGTTGAATCGCGCCTGCACGCCGCGTCGAGCCTTTACGCTCGTTGAGCTATTGGTTGTCATCGCCATCATCGGCGTGCTAATCGCGCTATTGCTGCCGGCCGTTCAGGCCGCACGCGAAGCCGCGCGACGAAACGAATGTGCCAACAACGTCAAGCAGCTCGGTCTCGGCTTCATGAACTTCGAATCGGCGCACGGCGGTTTGCCGCCGCGCCGTTGGAACCGCGACAACGAAGGTTACACCGGCTGGGGAACCTTTCTGTTGCCCTATATCGAGCAGCAGGGCGCCTACAACGCGTACAAATGGCAGTACGATTTTTATGACCCGGCGAACAAGGCCGTCGTCGAGACGCCTATCGCCACGTTCATCTGCCCGAGCTCGCCCCGCGATGAGCCGGCCATTTGTACCGGCAAGGCAACTGCAGGGTCGGCCAACCCGGACAAGGGAACCCCTTTTACCGTCGAAGGGCGAATCGATTACCTGGCGCCCAACGGCATGACGGTCCCTACCACCGGCTGGGGAACGCGATTCACGCACTTCGACAACAACAGCAATTGGCATCAGGCGATGCTCGACAGCACGACAAACGCGGCCTTCGCCAATGTCATGTCGCGCACCCCGCGCAAGCTGAAGGACATCATTGACGGCATGTCCCAGACGCTGCTCGTCAACGAAACCGCCGGCTGGCCGCAGCAATGGGTTGGCCACACGCGAATTCTTCCCGACCTGGCGATTGGCAATCGCGGCTCGTGGGCCGCCTGGCAGGCCTTCGTCTACTGGCCCTACTCATCGGACGGGCTGATGGACGCCAATTCCAACCCCTCGGCAGGCGATCTGCTCGATTGCGCCGTCAACTGCAACAACTACCACGCGATCTATGGATTCCATATCGGCGGCGCACTGGTCGCGTTTTGCGATGGCTCGGTCCGTTACGTCAACGAGCAACTCGACGGCGTGACCTTTGCCCAGATTGTCATGATCGATGATCAGCAGATCATTGAGAACGCCAATTTCATCAATTGATCCCCTCGGTCCGGCGTGTTGTTGATGACTCCCCGTTGCCTTTCGAGCCTGGATTAAGCACGGTTGCATGAAGCTTGGCATCACCGCGCTGCTGGCGTCTGTCGCCATGATCTGGGCGATGATGCGCACCGAGCAAATCGCCCTTGAAACCCAACGCAACGGCGCCGGCCGACGCGACGCCCGAGCACGTTCCGTGACGGTTCTCGAAGAAAACGATAGCTTCCGGCTGGTGAAGCATCCGCTGGGCGAGACGCGCGTCTCCACACGACCGCGGCGAATTGTCAGTCTCACCTCATCCGCGAACGACGGCTTGGCCGCCTTAGGAATCAAGCCCGTGCTGGCGGTCCAGTCGATGTGGGTCCGCCGCGGCAGCGTGGGATATCTCCAAGAGCAGTTGGCCGGCGTACCGCGTATTTCGCACTCCGGTGGTACGAACCTTGAAGCGATTTTTCAGGCCCACCCCGATCTCATCCTCGCCGGCGCTCGCGACATGCGGTCTTTCGGACAGCTCAGCAAGATCGCTCCGACGATTTGCCTTCCGGCCGATGCCAGCGGCAATCGTGAACTCTCGCTACTCGACGTTGGCGCCGGCGTCGGCAAAGAAGAGCAGGCTCGACGGCGACTGGAACTTCTCCGCCAGCGCGTTGCCGTCGCGCGAGACGCTCTCGCCGCGGCGGCGCCCGGCGCTAAGGTGACCTTTCTCCGCTTCCGTCAAGGAACGTGCGTTATCTACGCCCGTTCGTCGATGTTCGGACCGCTGCTGTTCGACAAAGATCAACTCGCGCTTCAGCCTGACCCCTGCACGCCGGAAGTCATGCACAGCGGCGGCTGGGACGTGCTGTCGGTCGAGCGACTTTCGACTTTACAAGCAGACCACATCTTCGCGCTCGTGGACCCCGACAGCGAAACGTATCTCGAGAAGATCGCGCAAACGGCGATCTGGCGAGACATCCCCGCCGTCCGCGCCGGTCATGTCCATCGCGTTGATCCGGATGTCTGGCTCGGCGGCGACGGCGTGCTTGGAACCGAGAAGATCGTGGACGACGTCGTTGCCGCGATGGCGCCGAGCGGGAGCAACCATGTCAGCCAATGATTTGGCGTCTCGCCGAGGACGCTTCGGCTTTGGCGCTCAACGCGTGTTGCTTACAGCCGCGTTGATTTCGATTGTCGCGGCGATCGGATCGCTCTTCGTCGGCGATCTGTCGCTCGGCCGCGCCACGATCGCCGACGCGCTCTTTCACCATGACGATCGTTTGGCGGCGCATGTCGTGGTTCTCGATTGGCGGCTTCCGCGAGCCGTTGCCGATTTGCTGGTCGGATCCGCGCTCGGCATGGCCGGCGCGATCATGCAGGCCACGACTCGCAATCCGCTGGCGTCTCCGAGCATCATGGGCTTGTCCGCCGGCGCGAGCCTTGCGAGTCTCCTTCTCACGGTCGCCTGTCCGACCGCCGGAAGGTTTGAGCTTTTGGTCGCGTCGGTAGCTGGAGCCGCCGGCGCGGCCGTGCTCGTGTACACGCTGGCCTCGATGTCCCGAACTGGGGTGACTCCCATACGCCTCGCGCTGACCGGCGTCGCCGTCTCCTCGATCGGCGCGGCCATCGGCAATGGCATCACAATCTACTACAACATCGGCCAGGACATGCTCCTCTGGTTTGCACGCGGCAGCGAAGGCGTGCAATGGCCCGATCTCCTGGTTGCTGCTCCGCTTATTCTGGCCGGATTGTTCGCTGGCGTCGCCTTAGCGCCATCGATCAACGCGCTCGGCCTTGGCGAACAAGTCGCGGTCGGCCTCGGCCTCAGCATTGGGACAACGCGGTTTCTTGCGTCGGGCGTCGTTCTTTTGCTGGCGGGCGCCGCCGTCGCCCTTACCGGACCGATTGGCTTCATCGGACTGCTCGCGCCGCACCTGGCTCGCGGCCTGGTGGGCCTCGATTACCGGGCCGTTATTCCGAACGCGGCGTTGGTCGGCGCGATGCTCCTGATGTTGGCCGACATCGGAGCTCGGCTTGCCACGACCCCCTATAAGGCGCCCGTTCCGGTCGGCGTTGTGACCGCGCTGTTGGGCGTTCCGTTTTTCCTCTATCTCGCCAACCGCCGCTCGGTTCGTTCGCAGGGAGGACGCCTATGAGAGCGGCATTCACCTCTCATTGGCGAATTTTCGCCGCCCTGTCTGGGCTGCTGATTGTCGAGCTGCTGGCCAGTCTCCTGCTCGGCAATTCGGCCATCTCGTTGTCGCACCTTCCCTCATTGCTCGCAGGCGGAGGAGAGTTCGACGCACGGTTGGTCCTCTTTCAACTCCGCTTGCCACGCGCCGTGGTTGCGATGCTGGTTGGCAGCGCGCTGGCCGTCGCGGGAACGCTGCTGCAAGGTCTCAGCGGCAACGACCTGACGAGCCCCGCCACCATTGGCGTCGAAGCCGGCTCGGGGCTCGGCTTGATGTTCCTCATTGTGGCGATGCCATTGTCAGCCGCGCGTCATCCACTTCTGGCGCCGCTGGCGTCGATCCTCGGCGCCTTGGCCATTGCAGCCATTGTTTTTTCGCTCGCCTATCGCCACGGGTCGATTCTTCCCGCCCGGCTGCTGCTTGTCGGCATCGCGGTCGGTTACGCGGTTCAAGCGGCCATGCTGCTCCTTTCATTGCGGATGAACTACGTCACCTACAGCTACGTGCTGACCTGGATGTCCGGCAGCCTGTCGTCGGCTGATTGGACTTCCGCAGCAATGTTAGCTCCTGCGTTGGCGATTGTCGGCTCCATGGCCCTCAGCAAGACGCACGTCTTGAACGTCATGGCCATTGGCGATGAAGCAGCGGCCGCACTCGGCGTTGCCGTCCACCGGCAGCGGCTTACGATGATCGGCCTGGCAGCTGTCCTCACCAGCCTGGGCGCCGCCGTCGCCGGGCAAATCGGCTTCATCGGCCTGGTTGCTCCGCACCTTGCCAGACGCCTTGCGGGCGACGATTACCGAGTCGTGCTGCCCTTGTCGGCGATTGCCGGCGCCGCGCTGCTCCTGCTGGGCGATGCGCTCGGGCGCCAGCTTGTTCAAGACGTCGAGATTCCCGCCGGCGTCTTCGTCGGCATCCTCGGCGGCTGTTACTTCCTGTACCTCTTGGCGACAACCAAAAACTAACTCGCCGCCTGTCGCGCGCGCGAAGGAACTCACCGAGTGGAACTTGTAGCCCACAACGTCACGCTTGCCTACGAAGATGTGAATGTCGTCAGCGGCCTGAACTGTGTGATCCCGCCGCGACAGATCACCACCTTCATCGGTCCCAACGGCTCCGGCAAATCGACGCTTCTGCGCGGCCTGGCCCGCCTGATGAAGCCCCGCGCCGGCGTCGTCCTGCTGGATGGCAAGGAGATTCACCGCTCCGGAACGGGACAAGTCGCGCGTCGCCTCTCGATGCTACCGCAGCGTCCGACGGCGCCGGACGGGCTGCTCGTGCGCGAATTGGTCGCGCTCGGCCGCTTCCCCTACCAGGGTTTCCTCGGCGCCTTGACCGCGGAAGACGATCGCCAGATCGATCTTGCCCTCCGCACGGCCGGCGTCGAGGCCCTTGCCGATCGCCCCCTGGGCGAACTTTCCGGCGGCCAACGGCAACTCGCCTGGATTGCCATGGCGCTAGCGCAAAACACGCCGGCCATCTTGCTCGACGAACCGACGACGTTCCTGGACCTCGCCCATCAACTCGAAGTGCTTGAGCTGCTCGAAAAACTCAATCGCGACGCTGAGCGCACCATCGTGATGGTCCTGCACGACGTAAATCAGGCCGCCCGATTCTCGCATCACATGGTCGCCCTCTCTCGGGGCACAATTGTTGCCAGCGGCAAACCCGAGGACGTAATCACCGCCGATCTGATGCGCCAGGTGTTCGACATCGAAGCCGAAATCATGCACTGCGCCGCGACGGACTCCCCGCTTTGCGTGCCGCTTAGCCGATCGCCCGAATAACTCATGGCATCGATTACGATGGGACCCGTCTTACCGTCAAAAAGCAGTCAAGACTTGCATGATCCAAGCGCGAGCCTCACGATTTCTTTATCCTCGTTGGCGAAAAGCCCTGAGCGGCGCCACGATGCCCCTCGTTTCCGCGTAAGCAACCTTGCCCTATCTTCGATGAGCGATCGTCCTGCGCCACTCGGCGACTCTACCGTCCCAGCCGCTACGCCCGACGGCTGGCTGAACCGCAACGTCTTCGCCTTCGGTCTCACGAGCCTGCTCGCCGATCTCTGTTACGAGACCGCGACGTCCGTTCTGCCGGCGCTGCTGATCATCGTCGGCGCTCCGCCGTTTGCGCTCGGTCTCATGGAAGGGCTCGCCGACGCGCTTTCCAGCTTTGTCAAGATGGGAGCCGGCTGGTACAGCGACCGCCTGCCGCGCCGCAAGCCGATCGTCGTCATCGGCTACGCCGTTACCGCCGTGGCGATTGGCCTTATCGGGCTTGTGACTCTATGGCCGATCATTCTGCTCCTTCGCGTCGCCGCGTGGATCGGCAAAGGCGCCCGCGGACCCGCGCGCAACGCGATGCTCACCGCATCGGTCCGTCCGGAGGACAAAGGCAAGGCCTTCGGCTTCCACCGCGCGGGGGACACAATCGGCGCCATTGTTGGGCCGCTGGTTGCCGCGGCGCTCATCGGAACGTTGAGCGCCGAAGACGCCAAGTTGGCCGCGCCCTACCAACGGGTGATCCTCGCCACATTGATTCCGGGACTCGCCGCCGCCGCGGTCGTCGCCCTGCTGGTCCATGAACCAGTGCGCGGCCCTGGCAAGCCGCGCCAATTGCGCGAATCGCTCGCGGCGCTTCCCGGCCGCTATCGGCGCTGGCTCGTCGCCATCGGCGTCTTCGGCGCCGGCGATTTTTCGCACACGCTCTTGATCCTCGGCGCGATCGACGCCCTCACGCCCAGCCGCGGCTTCGTCGAAGCGACGCAGATCGGCGCGATCCTTTTCTCGGTTCGCAACATCGCCGCTGCGATCACCGCGTTTCCCGCCGGCGCGCTGAGCGATCGCATCGGCCGCCAAAGCATCTTGCTCGCCGCCTATCTATTGGGAGCCATCGTCACCGCCGCGTTCGGCGTCGTCGTCACGTTCCACTACGCCGGCATTCCGCTGCTGGCGGTGCTGTTTATCGGCGCCGGCATTGTCAACGCGGCGCAGGAAGCTCTGGAGGGAGCCGCCGCGGGAGACCTGGTTCCCGATCACTCATTGCACGGAACCGCGTTCGGAGTGCTCGGCGCCGTGAACGGCGTCGGCGACTTTATCTCCAGCGCCGTGGTGGGCGCCCTGTGGACCATCGCCCCCCAAATCGGCTTCGGCTACGCCGCCGGCATGATGGTGTTAGGCGCCGCTCTACTACGTAGTACCGTCATCACGCCCAAGGTTGAGCTGCCGTAGCGCAAAGCGCCGCCCCGTCCGCTTGCGGCTTAGCGCCGCCTACTTCCCTCGTCCTGCCTCAATCTCATCAACCAGCAAATCGGCGCCGTACACCTTCCGCAGCGCTTCCAAAATCGCACTGGAATGAACGCTCACGGCCCGCGCCTGTTCGTCGGTGTACGTGAAATCCAACACCAGCGATTGAATGTTGCCGTCGAAGATGATCCCCACATACTCGCCCGCCTTGTTGACCACCGGGCTGCCGCTGTTGCCGCCGATGATGTCGGCCGTACACACAAAGTTCAGCGGCGTTTCCAGATCCAACGGTTTGGCCGGGTGCAGCCAGCTCGCTGGCAACCGAAACGGCGGCTTGGCGCCGTGCGCGTCGGAATGCTTGTACGCCCCGCCGATGGTGGTCCACGGCGGAACGGCTTTGCCATCTTCCGTGTAACCCTTCACCTGGCCAAAGGCCAGGCGGAGCGTAAAGGTGGCGTCCGGATAGGTGCTCGTCCCCTCGATGGCAAACCGCGCGTCGGCGATTTTGGCGTACGCCTGCTTCATCGGCTCGTCTACTTTCTCTTCGTAGGTCTTGCGCACCTCGCGCGCTGGCGGATCGACCGACCGCGCCAACTGGATCATCGGATCCTTTGATTGCTCGATCGCCGCGCGTCCGCCTTTTGCTAGCTCTTTGCGATAGGCCACGTCTTTCAGTCGCGTGCCGCGCACCAGCTCATTGGCGCGTTCCCGCGGCGAACGGCCATCGAGCGTTTTGCGCACCCACTCGTTGTCCGCTCCGGCCTGCTCCATGAACATGCTCAACGAGTCGCCAAGCTTGGTCGCTTCTAAGTCCTCGTAAATCGGCGCCTCGGAGAAAAGTTGCTGCTCCAGCGATTCGCGGTTCGATTCGCGGTATTCGCGCAGCCGGTCGGCATTATCCTTCGCGTCTTCGTCCGCCATGCGCACCAGCGCGCGGGCTATCGAAAACAGCTCGCAGTTAAACGCCGTGCTATTCTCCAGCAGCGCCCAATCGACGTAGATGCGGTCCCACTCGTCGATCGCCGCCGCCACGTCGTTCCACGCCTTCGCGGCGTCCTTCAGCTCCGGCTGGTTGGCCGCAGCCTCGCGCAGCGATTCTTCATTTTCTCGTTTGCGTGCCATCAGCGCGGGATCTTGCAGCCCGGCCAACATGCCGAGCCGCGCCTTCCGCGAGTTTTGATAGCCAAACAACTCATCCTTCGCCCGCCGGGCGCTTTCCAAACTACGCTGGCTGTAGGCGTTCAAGAGCACTTCGCGGCGGTAGATGGTTCGCATCGCCGAAGGAAACGACCGGTCGCGCAGGAACTCCAAGTGGTGGACCGTATCCAGCCGGTCGGTGTGCCCGGGATTGCCCGCGACGAACACCAGCTCGTTTTCGCCCGCCCCCGACTTGCTCCACGGCAAATAGTGCTCGACCTTCGCCGGCTTGCCGTCCTCGTACACGTGGAACAGGCAGATATCCAGGTCGTAGCGCGGATACTCAAAGTTATCCGGATCGCCGCCAAAGAACGCGATGTCTTGCTCCGGCGCGAACGCCAGCCGCACATCGGTGTACTTCTTGTAGCGATAGAGATGGTACTTGCCGCCGTTGTAGAGCGTGACCACGTCGCTCCGCAGTTTGGTCGCGTCCAGCGACTCCTTTTCAATCGTGTTCATCACCGCGCGCCGGGCCTTCTGAGCGTCCGATTGGCTCATGTTCGGCTTCACCGCCGCGTCCACCCGGGCGGTCACGTCCTCGGTGCTAATGAGCACGTTCAGTTCCAGGTCAACGCACTTGATTTCTTCGTCGCGCGTCTTGGCGTGAAACCCCTTCGCGACCAGATCCATGTCCGGCTTGCTCAGCTTTTGCAGCGCGTCGGCCCCCACGTGATGATTCGTGATCACCAACCCCTCGGAGGACACAAACGCCCCACTCCCGCCGCTATTGAACCGCACGGCCGATTGCTGCAGGTTGGTCAGCCAGGCTTCGCTCGGCTCGAAACCATAATGCTCCTTGAGCCATTTCTTGGGCGGATTCGAAAACAGCCACATTCCCTCGTCGGCAAGCGCGGCCATCGGTGTGAGTGACATGAAGATTCCTAACAACAGTGCGGCAGTAAGGTGCAAATGTTTCATGGCGCCATTGGTTCTCTTTAGATCACGAAACCCGTCCTCGTCCCTCGGCCTTCGCACTGGGGCAGCCGACCGAGAGTAGATGAGGGTACCGCAAAATCGCGGCGCCGTGTATCGCATGGGGCAGAAAGCCCACAGCGCGTAATCACGCAAGGAGTCTGCGCGCGGGACGCCGCGTGCAAGTTCCGCCAGCCGCGAAATGCTCGTGCGAAACCACAAGATAGCAGCCGTGGCGGCGAGAAA
>JAICUM010000594.1 GCA_025935855.1 Pirellulales bacterium
CGGCACCGCCGCCCCGCGCCTGCCGCATACCTCCAACATCGCCTTCGTCGGCCTCGATCGGCAGGCCCTGGTGATGGCGCTCGACCTCGCGGGAGTCGCCTGCTCGACCGGCTCCGCCTGCGCCAGCGGCTCCAGCGAACCCTCGCCCACGCTGCTGGCGATGGGGCTGCCTGTGGAGCAAATTTCCTCCTCCATTCGCTTCAGTCTCGGCGCGACAACCACCGCCGCGGACATCGAGGAAGCCGCTCGCCGCATCCTCGCTGTTGGCAACCAGTTGCGACGCCAAAAATAGCTGGTTTTTCCGGCCTCCGAGACTCCCGTGGGCCCGGCAAATCGGGTAAATTACGGAGTCAGCTTTTCCGCGAAAAAGCAGGCCCTTTTTCAGCCATTTCTCGGCTGACGGCCAATCGCTGAAAGCTGGCAGCTTCCCCGGACGGAGCCTCGCGTTGATCGACGGCGTTTTGCAACTCGACTTGCCTCGCGGCGACGCCCTCGCGCGCTCGTCGCACACGCTGCCCGCGTTCGTCGTCGGCCCCGAAAACGCGCTCGCCGTCCCGCCGCTTCAGCGCCTACTGAACGAAGCCGACCTCGCCGACTTAACGCAACTATTCAACCCCCTCAGCCTCGTCGGCCCCTCCGGCAGCGGCAAAACCCAACTCGCCCAAGCCCTAATTCGCAAATGGCGTGGAGTGCTTCAGCACTCCACGGACTCGCCCCCGATCGAATACGTCACCGCCGCCGACTTCGGCCGCGAAACCCAAGCCGCCGCCGCCGAACAGCGCCTCCCCGCGTGGCAAAAGCACATTCGCTCGCTCCGCGTGCTAATCGTCGAAGACCTCCAAAACCTCCGCCCCCGCGACACAATCCAACAAGAGCTCCGCCACGCCATTGACGCCATCTTCGAAGCCGGCGGCCTCGTCTTCATCACGTCCAGCCGCGACCCAGCGAGGCTCAGCCGCCTGGACCCCGGCCTGCGCGACCGCCTCGCGGCCGGCCTCACCCTCCACCTACAACGCCCCAGCCTCCCAGCGCGCGAAGCCATCCTTCGCCTCGCCGCCAATGCGCGCGGATTAACGCTCACCGAAAACCAACTCCACGAACTCGCCCACCGCGAAGTAGCCAGCGCATACGACCTGCTCGGTCGTCTCTCGAATTTGAGCTCTTCCGACCCCCTCCCCCTTGAGGGGAGGGATGGGGAGGGGGCTGAAGCACCCGCTCGGTTCGCCACTCAAACCCCGCAGAGCCACCAACACCCCACCCAATCCCACCACGCCCTCAAACAAATCCTAGCCGTCACCGCCCGCTACTTCGGCGTCACCCAAGCCGCGCTCACCGGCCCCTCGCGCCGCACTTCGCTGGTCGCCGCTCGCAACATCGTTGTTCATCTCGCCCGCCGCCTCACCGACCTCAGCTACGCCGACATCGGCCGCGCCCTCGGCAATCGCGACCACACCACGATCATGCACGCCGACCGTCGTCTCGCCGAACAACTCGCAACCGACCCGCACATTCTGCAAACCATCGATGAGCTAGACCGCCTGCTTTGCTGACGCCTCCGGTGAATAACTCGTTCGCAACCTGCTGAAAACCGCTTGCAACTTCACCCGCAACCAGCACAACTCAGCGTCGCCCCATAAGCCACTCAAACCATCGACTCACGATCGACCACTTTCAAACACGGAACCAACCGCTTATCCACCATCGCACCCTAGCGTCAACCGCCGTCGCCATGGGGCTTTACCGCCGCCGCGGCATCGTTATCGACAACACCACCGCACGCTTTCTTACTGTTACTAACAAAGAAAACTCTTACTAAGCCCATCGCCGCGAACACCGTTCGTCGCCCATCGATCGAACGCCGCCTTCGCCGCATTCGGACCACAAACCCATGAAAATCTCCTGCGATCGCGAACAGCTCCTCCAAGCCTTCCAAACCGTCGGCGCCGTCGCCCCCACACGCAGCCCGAAGCCCATCCTGCAGAACGTGAAGCTCGACGTGGCCGATGGCGCCGCCTCGCTCACGGCGACCGACCTTGAAGTCGGCATCCGACACACCGTCAGCGGCGTGGATGTCCAGGCCGCCGGCTCGGCCGTCCTCTCGGTCATCCGCTTCGGCAGCATCCTCCGCGAGAGCACCGATCAAACGCTCCACATCGATTCCGACGGCAACGGCGCCACCATCCGCGGCGAACGCAGCAAGTTCCAGCTCCCCGCCGAGAACCCCGCCGAGTTCCCCACCGTCGCCGGCTTCAGCGAAACCGCGTACTTCGAGGCCCCGGCCCGCCTGCTCCGCGAGCTCATTCGCCGCACGGTCTTCGCCACCGATAACGAATCCAGCCGCTACGCACTCGGCGGCGTGAAGCTCGAGTTCGAAGGCGACCAGCTCACCGCCGTCGGCACCGACGGCCGCCGGCTGGCCCGCATGATCGGTCCGATTGGCAAGCAAGGCGACCCGGCGGTCGGCCAGCAGAACATCATCGTCCCCACGCGGGCCATGCAGCTCATCGAACGAGCCATCGCCCCGAGCGACGCCGAAGTGCAGCTCGCCATCCGCGGCAGCGAGCTCTTGGTCCACAGCCCGCGCGCCACCATCTCCGCACGCCTCCTCGAAGGCCGCTTCCCCGACTGGAAAAAGGTCTTCCCCGAACGCGGAGCCGGCACGCAGATCGAGCTCGCCGCCGGCCCCACCTACGCCGCCGTCCGGCAGGCGGCGATCGTCACCAGCGAGGAAAGCCGCGGAATCGACTTCACCTTCGCCGACGGCACATTGGTGCTAGCAGGCCGCGCCGCCGAGGTCGGCCAATCCCGCGTCGAGCTGCCCATCGGTTACGACGGCAAGGAAATCACGATCACTCTCGACCCCCGCTTCGTAATAGACTTCTTGAAGGTGCTCGACTCTGAAAAGACGTTCACCATCGAGCTCCGCGACGGCGAAAGCGCCGCCGTCTGCTCCACCGACGACGGCTATGGCTACGTCATCATGCCCCTGGCCCGCGACCGGTAGTCA
>JAICUM010000127.1 GCA_025935855.1 Pirellulales bacterium
CACGTCGCCTTCGGCGAGTTGCACATTGCTCGGCAAATCGAGATCGTCGCGGAATTGGAGCGCGACGGGCATCAAGCCACCGCTCAGCAGGCCCGTGCGGCATCCTCTTACGCAAGATCGTAAAAGGATGCCGAGGTCGCGGATAGCAGGCGTCCATTGTGAGACGCCCGGCTACCTCACGCTCGCCAAACTCGTGCTTGCCTCGACCAAGGACCACGCCCACCGCATTTACCTGGCCGACGGCATCTATGCCGAAGTGACGCTCTCGTACCGCCGTGGCGGCTGGCAGCCATTCGAGTGGACCTACCCAGATTATCGCCGGCCAGACTATCAAGAGTTCTTCACCCGCTGCCGCGAGCTCCTCAAACAGCCGCCGCAAATTGACGGCGCCCCGACGTCACTTAGAATCAACTCTAGATAACCCCTAGATAGCCCGGCCATCCTGGCCGGGGCGCACATTTTCATCTCGATTGCCCGCGCCGCCCTATGCGAACCACGCTTTTTTGGATCATCTCCGCCATCATCCTCGGCGTCCTCGGCGGCGCGGCGTTCGGGTACTGGGAAGCACGCCCCTGGACGTCAAAGGGCGGAGCAACCCCGTCCGCGCCGAAGGCCGCCGACAAAGATTCTTCAGCAGCGCCCGCCCCAGCCGCCGAACCGCAAGCCGAAATCGGCGACACAACGTTCAACTTCGAAAAAATGGAAAGCGGCACGACCCAGCGTCATGCCTTCCCCATCAAGAACACCGGCGGCGCGCCGCTCACCATCACCTATGTCACGCACACCTGCAAGTGCACCAGCGTCGAAATGAATGGCAGGCAGGTCGAGCCAGGCGCCTCGGCCGTCATCAAGCCGGGCGACGAAAGTTCCATCGCCTTGGAATGGGCGGCGAAAGTGCCTGCCGGCCCCTTCCGCCACGGCGCCACGTTCACCACGAACGACCCCAAGCACTCCAAACTGGACCTGCACGTCGAAGGCAACATCGTCGAGTCAACCACGCTATACCCCTCGCAGCTCAATTTCGGCACCATGCGCGTCGGCCAGACCGGCAAGGCGGAAATGTTCGTGTTGTCGTTTGTTGAGCCGAAGGTGGAAATCACTTCGAAAGAAGTCCTGGACGCCAAGCTCGCCGAGCGGCTGAAAGTCTCCATCGCGCCGGTGAAGAAAGACGAGCTGCCCAGCAAGGACGCCAGTGCCGGCGTCAAAGTGGTGGCTGAGTATCCGGCCGGCGGATCCATCGGCCCCTTCGGCGGCTCGCTGAAGCTCAAGACCAATCTCAAGCAGGCGCCCAATCTCGAGGTGCCCATATTCGGTAACGTGAAGGGCGACATCAGCTTCCAGGCCAAGGGCTGGAGCGAGCCCACCGGCACGCTTCATCTGCCGCCTACCGACAGCGCTCACGGCGTTTCGGTTCCCGTGTACGCCTTCCTCCGCGGCCCGCACGCCAAGACGACCAAGCTAAGCGTGAAGAGCACCGACCCGAAGGAGCTGAAGGTGACGCTCGGCGAACCGAAGTCGATCAGCGATAAAGTCGTGCAAGTGCCGATGACCGTCCAGTTCCCGCCGGGCACGCGGCCCATGGTTCGCGCCGGCGAGGACCAGGGCGGCGAAGGCGAAATCGTGCTCGACACCACGCACCCGGACACCAAGGAAGTCCGCATGCACGTCACGTTTGCGATCAAGCCGTAATCAAGTCGCGCAGAGTGCCATGCCCACGGAGGTCTGCCGAGGTGGGCATGCTGTGCCTACTACGCTGCCCAAACCTCGCTAGTGCGCTTCCCAAGCAACCGGTACGATGGCCGTTTTGTCAGGCAAATGGTCACCCTCGGCCCGATTTCATGCGATTCACGAAGCTTGCGGCAGTTTTTCTGTTCGGTTCCGTGCTGCTAGCGCTCGCTAGCATCGCCGCCGATCCGAGCGCGAAGCCGAAGGACCCGGTGGCCCTCAACGGCCCCATCTTCGAAAACTGGACGACGCCGCAGGCCGTGATCATCATCTCGGGCCAACTAGACGGCTACATGGAGCCCTGCGGCTGTGCCGGCCTGGAGAACCAGAAGGGCGGCCTGAAGCGCCGCTTCACGTTCATCAGGGACCTGCAAAAGAAAAATTGGCCCGTCGCCGCTTTCGACCTCGGCGGCCTCGTCAAATACACCGGCGAGCAAAGCGCGATCAAGTACCGCTTCGAGCTGGAATCGCTCGTGGAAATGGGCTACTCCGCCGTCGCGTTCGGCCTGAACGACTTGCAACTCAACGTGGACGCAGTCTCCAGCGCCATCAAAAACATCGACGAGAAGAAAAACCCCATCGTCTCCGCCAACGCGGGCCTGTACGGCATCGACGAGTCGGTCGATCTCGGCTTGAACCAGCGGTATCGCATTGTCACCGCCGGCAACAAGAAGATTGGCGTCACGGCCGTCCTCGGCGCCAAGGCGCTGCAGGCGCTCAAGAACATCGCCGACGTCGCCGTCATCGATCCCGTGGAAGGTTTGGCCGCTGTGGCTCCCAAGCTCGCCGCCGAAAAGTGCGACTTGCAGGTGCTGTTGGTCCACGGCGATCCGCAGGAGGCTGCCGTGCTCGGCCAGAAGTTTCCGCAGTTCAACATCGTTGCCACCAGCGGCGGCGCCGAGGAACCGCCGCAACGGCCCAAGACGATTCCAGGCACGAAGAACCTGCTCGTCGAGCCCGGCCACAAGGGCGAGTACCTCATCGCGCTGGGAATCTACGACGATCCGAAACAGCCGATTCGCTACCAGAGCGTGCCGCTGGACTCGCGGTTTGTCGACGCCCCCGAAATGCAAGCCAAGATGGCGGCCTATCAACACGAGCTCGAGACGATGGGCCTGAAGGGTCTGGGTCTCTCCGGAAGCTCACATCCTGAAGGGGATTTCGCTGGCTCAGCCGCGTGCAAGGACTGCCACTCCAAAGCCTGGGCGGTGTACGAAAAGACGCCCCACTTCCACGCCACCCAGACGCTCATTAAGAAAACGAGCCCGCCGCGGCTGCACGACCCCGAGTGCCTCGCCTGCCACGTAACCGGCTGGAATCCGCAGGAATACTTTCCTTACAAAACCGGATACACGAGCCTGAAGGACACCCCCGACCTGGTCGGCAACGGCTGCGAAAACTGCCACGGCCCGGCGGCCGATCACGTCAAGGTCGAGAGTGGGGGGTTGACCGTCACCCCGGCCCAACAACAGGACATCCTGGCGAGACTGCGGCTAAAGATAGCGCCGAACGAAGGTAATAAAACCGGCCAGGAATTCGCCAAAGGCCAGGTCGTCAACATGTGCATGAAGTGCCACGACCTGGACAACAGCCCTGAATTCGATTTCCAGAAGTACTGGCCGAAGGTCAAGCACGCGGGAAAGGATTAGTGGCCAGTCGCCAGTAGAGCATCAGCCAAGTTCTCACTGGCCCCTGTCCCCTGGCGACTCCTGACTAGCCTTCCAGCTCCGCCATCGCCTCTTCCGGAATATTGAAATTCGCCGACACGCTCTGCACGTCGTCGTGCTCGTCCAATAGCTCCAGCATCTTGAGCACCCGCCGGGCGTCCTCGCCGGTGACGTCCACCGTGTCCTTCGGCAGTCGGGTGAGCGACGCGCTCTCGGTCTGAATGCCCGCCGCTTCGAGCGCCGAGCACACGCCGTTGAACGCTTCGGGCTCGGCAATTACTTCGAACTGATCGCCGTCCTCGCGCACGTCGTCAGCGCCGGCTTCCAGGGCGATCTCCATCAGCCGGTCTTCATCCACGCTCGCCTTGCTCACGCGGGCCATGCCCTTACGATCGAACATCCACGCCACGCACCCCGTGGCGCCGAGCTTGCCGCCGGCCATTTCAAAAATCTTGCGCACCTCCGGCGCCGTGCGATTGCGGTTGTCCGTGTAAATCTCGCACAGCACCGCGACGCCCCCCGGGCCGTAGCCCTCGTACAGGACCTGCTCGAGGTTGCCGCCTTCAAGTTCGCCGCTACCCTTTTTGATTGCTTTCTCGATCGTGTCTTTGGGCATGTTGCCCGCTTTGGCGTCGTTGATCGCGTAGCGAAGTTTGAGGTTCGCAGCCGGATCACCGCCGCCTTCCTTCGCAGCCACGATGATGCCACGCGCCAGCTTGCTCCACAGCTTGCCGCGCTTGGCGTCGATGAGCCCCTTTTTGTGGGCGATGTTCGCCCAGTGTGAATGTCCTGCCATGATCCTTGTCCGCTCTGTCGTTCGAGGTGCTTGATGCTGGATGCTCGAGCAACAATTGCGAGCATCTAGCATCCAGCATCGTCCTATCGTGGCTTTTTCTTCGTCAGCCGCTTGGTCGCCGTCGTCTTCTTCCTGACGACCGTACCGCCGCCGGTTTTCACTTTTTTCTTCGCGGCTTGCTGTTCCGGCCTCTTGGCCGCGGCGGGCTTGGCGGGCGCCGTTTCGGCCGGCTTCTTAGTTGCCGGCTTCTTGCCCGGCTCCGCTGCTTTCGCTGAGCTCGAAGCCGGCGCGGCAGCGGCGGAGCCGCCCTTACTCGGCGCCGGGGCCGCTTCTTCTCCCGCCTTCGGCCGCTTCGGCAGGTGGTCCTTCGCGTCCGGCTCGATCTCAACGAGCATTTTACGAATCGTCGGTCCGTACGGGCTACGGAACATCTCGACGCCCAGTTGGTGCAACAGCGAACCGACCTCGGCCCCTTTGCTCTTGGGCACCGCCCGTTCCAAGCCCGGCACGGTTCCCTTGGCCGCCTCGCCGTCGGACACCACGCCGACAATCAGCATCGACTGCAGCAGTCCCTGATTGATCGGAATCGAATGCCCGCCCAGCGCCTGCTGCGTCACATACGCCGCGGTGAACGGCGTGCTGCCGTTGTATTTTTCGATCGTCTTCACCGCGACGCCAATGTTTCCCTTCTTCAGCGGTTCCAGGTCGAACGAGTAGTGCGTCTCGAACACGCTCTGCAACACGCGCTTCAGCCGGGTGGCCGCCTCGGTCGGATCGTTCAGCGGCTTGCAAACCTCGGCCAGCTCCTTCACCGTGCTTACGCGGACTTCGTTCCAGTCGAAGTAGTCGTTCGACAGCGAGTGAAACGCCTTCTCCGCCGCCTCGTGCGAGGAATTCTCCAGCAGGCACCCGTAAATCAAATGCTCCAGCAGCGACCGTTCCTTCGGCGGAGCCAAGGGCTTGTAGTGCTTCTTAACAACCTTCAGCACCTTGTTGATTTGCGAGGCGCGATTCTTAGCAGCCATGAACAGTTATCTCGTTTGTAACAACTAGTCTTATTGGTGATTCTCAGCGATTAAGGGTCTCACGCAAGAAAGAATTGAACAGGAGGGAACAGAGGAAACGGAGAACAAAAATCGGCCCTCTCTGTTTTCTCTGTTCCCTCCTGTTCAAATCCTTCGTCGTCGCGATTTCGCCCGTAATTTGCTTGCCTTTATCTCCAAACCTTTGCGTCCTTCGCGACCTTCTGTTCCTATTCCCTTCTGTAAACCCTATTCTTCCTCGTCCAACCATTCATTGTCATCAGCGGCCGGCTCCGGCGGCAGCACGTCGTCCAGCAATTTCGCGATCGCGATCGACTTCTTAACCCCCATATCCAGCTCAAACGTAATGCGCGGCGTATACCGCGTATCAATGCGCTTGGCGATTTTCTGCTGTAAATATCCCGCCGCGCTCTGCAGGCCGTGCAAACAGAGCTGCTGGGCCTGTTCGCTGCCCATGACCGACACGTACACCTTGGCCTGCCGCATGTCCGGCGAAACCTCGACGTGCGTCACCGTCACATCGTGAATCCGCGGATCCTTCAAATCCGCGAGAATCGCCATCCCGACGACCTCCCGAATCGCTTCCGCGGCTTTCAGAACTCGGCGTGAACTCATGCTGATCGGCCCGGCAATAGCACGCGGATGAACGCCGATTTGGCGGATGAAACGCGGATTCGACGCAGGGACGGCTTGTTCGTGTTACCAAAACATTTCAGATCAAATCAGCGCCGATCCGCTTAATCCCCGTTCGTCCGCGTGCCATTCTTTGTTACTGGTCAAACTTCCGGCCGACCTCTTCGACCTTGTACACCTCGAACAAATCGCCTTCCTTGATGTCGTTGAAGCCGGCGAGCTTGATGCCGCACTCCAGGCCTTCGCGGACTTCCTTCGCGTCGTCCTTTTCGCGACGCAGCGTGTCGATCGCGTAATCGCCGATGACCGTGCTGTCGCGAATGACGCGCGCCCGGGCGTTTCGTTCCACGTTGCCCGAAAGCACCCGGCAGCCGGACACCGCCCCAACGCGACTGATGCGGAACACCTGCTGAACGAGCGCCCGGCCCAAATCGACCTCGCGCTCCTCGGGCTTCAGCATGCCTTCCAGCGCAAGCTTCAAATCGTCGGTGATCTTGTAAATGACATCGTACCGCCGAATCTGCACGCCGCGCCGGTCGGCCAGCGTTCGCGCCAATTCGTCCGGCACCACGTTGAAACCGATAATGATCGCATCCGAGGCATCCGCCAGCGTCACGTCCGCCTCGGTGACGCCGCCGACCGTGGCCTGCAGCAGCTTGATCTTCACTTCGGGGTGCTCGAGCTTGCCGAATTCCTTCTGAATCGCCTCGATCGACCCGCGGGTATCCGCCCGCAGGATGATGTTCAGCGTCTGCACCTCGCCGGCGCCTTCCAGGCGGTCGAACAAATTTTCGAGCGTCACGTGGTCCGGGCCGATGCGGCCCAGCGTCGCCGCTCGCTCGCGCTGCTCGCGGGACTCGGCAATATCGCGAGCCAGCCCGATGTCGTCGAGCACGTAGAAGTGCTCGCCCGCGCCCGGCGCCACGTTCAAGCCCCACAAGTTCACCGGCATGCTCGGCGGCGCTTCGTCGAAATGAATCCGCGCGTTGAGCGTGTCGTGCATGCTCTTGATGCGGCCGTACGCTTGCCCGCACACCACCACGTCGCCAACGTGGAGCGTACCGTTCTGCACGATGACCTTCGCCATCACGCCGCGATCGGCCTGCTGCTGGGCTTCGAGACACGTGCCGATCGCTTCGCGGGTCGGATTGGCCTTGTATTCGTGCAACTCAGCCACCGTCAGCAGCGTGCCCAGCAACTCGTCGATGCCCGTGCCCTTCGTGGCACTTGTCTTTACAACTTCAACGTCGCCGCCCCACTCGCTCGGCAACAGGTCGTTGGCCGCCAATTGCTGGTACGTGCGGTTGATATCAACTCCCGGCAGATCGACCTTGTTGAGGGCAACGACGATCGGTACGCCCGCCGCGCGAGCATGGCTGATGGCTTCCTCGGTCTGCGGCATCACGCCGTCGTCCGCCGCCACGACCAGCACGGCGATGTCCGTCACATTGGCGCCGCGAGCCCGCATTTCGGTGAACGCTTCGTGCCCCGGCGTATCGACGAACGAAATCTTCCCGCCGTCCTTCTCGACCTGGTAGGCGCGAATATGCTGTGTGATGCCGCCGCTTTCGCCGCTCACCACGTTGGTGCCGATGATCCGATCCAACAGCGACGTCTTGCCATGATCGACGTGCCCCAGGAACGTGATCACCGGCGGCCGCGGCACGAGCGACTCCTCCGGATCGACCTGGCTGCGAATCTCGTCGAGGAACTCATCCTCGATGCTCTTGGGCGCCTTGAAGTCCACCGTCACGCCCAGCTCCGCCGCCACCAACTGCGTCATGTCCGGATCGAGCTGCGTGTTGAGCGTCGCCATGACGCCCTCGGCCATCAGAATGCGCAAGATGTCCGCGCCTGGAATGCCCGCCGCCGCTGAAAGCTCGCGCACCGAGCACGGAAGCTGAACGGTGACGCGCTCCTTGCGCGGCGCCGCGGTGCTGGCGCCCGTGCGACGCTTCTGCCGGTTGATCCGCCGCATGGGGCGATTGGGAGTTTCGTCTTCGCCCCGCGGCTGGCTACTTTTTCGCCGGGCAAGCTGCCGTTCCTCGCGGCCGCCCAACAGCACCTTGTCGTCGTCGGCCTTGCCTTTGCCGCCTTTGCGGCCCTTGGCCTTGGCGGTTTCCTCTTCAGCGACTGATTTCTTTTTCGCCGTGTCCAGCGCGTCTTCATGCCGGCGCAGGTGAGCGGCCAGCGGCTTGCTGCCGCTTTTGCTCGCTTTGAGCGCGTCGGCCGGCAGCTTCATGTCCGGCTTGATCACCGGCACGTCGCCTGCTTTGCCGCGCCCGGGCTTCGGCGGCTGGACCGTCGGCATCGGCGCGAGCTTCAGCGAGGGCCGAGCCGGACGTGCCGGCGTTCCGGCGGGCTTGTTTCCGCCGCCGCCAGCGGCGCCGCCGCTTGGCGGACGAGTGTCGATCATCGGCGGCTTGCCCGTCACGCCGCCGGGGCCAATGTAGTCATCGCGGCGCATCCGCCCGGCGAGCGGTCCCGGCGAACGCGGTCCGCCGTCCGGTTCCGCGCTCGGCGGAGGAGTCGTCGCTCGCGCCGCCGGCGCCGCCGTCACATCGGCGGTCGCCGCTTCAGCGGCTGCCGCTCCCGCCGCCGGCTCAACCACTGGCCGCGGCTCTTCCTCACGCGGCGCACCGCCCTTGCGCAATCCAGATAGCGGTCCGCTCGGCCGCGGCGCGTGAATGACCGGCATCTTGCTGCCCGCCGGCGGTCGCTCTCGCGGGCGCTCCGGCGGCGCCATCGTGGCCGTCGCTCCGCCCTTACCGGCGGCTTTGGCTCCCGTGCCGCCCTTGAAGAATTCCTGAATCTTGACGACCTCGTCGTCAGATAGGCTGGCCAGCGCGGACCCTTTGCCGCTGATGCCAATCTGCGTGCAGATATCGACCAGCTCTTTGCTGTCGACTTTCAAATCTTTCGCGAGTGAATAGATGCGAACCGCCAAGTGAATCTCCCAATGTCGCCGCCGGCCAGCGATCAACCAAGTCGCTTCCCGGTGCGGCGTAAAACGCGCTTAACCTCATACCGCCATGGATCTGGTCCTCCACAATAAATCCCCCTCCCTCGAAGGAAGGGGCTAGGGGAGGGATTCCCGACCGCAACTTCGAGCCCAAGCCCGCAGCCGCTCTCGGTGTAACAATTCCCCCGCCTAACCTCTCCTCTCGCCAGAGAGGAGTTGTAAATCCAACGTGGTAGCCGGCGTTGTTCATGACGCCGACCCGCCTTCGCTGGCCGCGGCGTCCTGCCCAGCCTGGTCTGCCATTTCCGTGATCTCCGACGCTCCGTTCTCGCTCGCATTGGCTTCGCCGCCGCCCTGCGTCGGAGCGGTGGGAATCCGCCCCGCGGCCACATCGGCCGCCGCGTATTCGGCTTCGATGGCCGCCAGCCGCTCTTCCTCGCGCTTCTTCCGACGCGCTTCCTGAGCCGCCGCTTCCGCTTCCATCGCCTTGTCTTCCGCCTGATTGACGATGGTCTCGACTTCCTCTTCGCTCAACTCGCCCATCGCCATCAGCGCGTCGGGCTCGATGACGCTCAAATCGTCGTAGCTCAGGAAGCCCTCTTCCACTAGCCGCTCGGCGAGCTCGACGCTCATGCCCTCAAGCTGGCTGAAGCCTTGAACCGCCCGGTCAATCGACTCGGCCAGTTCCTCCTGAGTCATGATCTCGATGTCCCAGCCGGAAAGCTTGCTCGCCAGCCGCACGTTCTGTCCGCGGCGGCCGATGGCCAACGACAACTGGTCCTCGCGCACCAGCACGATTGCCCGGCCGAGCATCTTGCAAAGAATCACCTGCTCGACTTCCGCCGGCTGCAGGGCGTTCGGAATGAGCACCTCAAGGTTGTCGTCCCAACGGACGATGTCGATCCGCTCACCGCCGAGCTCATCGACAATGTTCTTGATCCGGTTGCCGCGCACGCCGACGCAGGCGCCGACGCAATCCACGCGCGGGTCGCTCGAAATCACCGCCACCTTCGAGCGATAGCCCGGCTCGCGGGCCATGGCCTTCACCTCGATCACGCCATCGACGATCTCCGGGATCTCCTGCTCGAACAGCCGCTGCACCAGCTGCGGCCGCGTCCGGCTCAAAATGACCTTCACGCGGCTGCCGCTTTTGCGAACCTCGAACACGGTGGCTCGCACGCGCTCGTTCACATGGTGCGTCTCGCCGGGAATCTGTTCGCTGCGCGGCAGAATGGCCTCGACGTTCGACAGGGCCACGGTCGCCGCCGCGCCTTCGTAGCGGTGAATGACGCCGCTGACCATCTCGCCGACCTGCTCGGTGTACTCGTCGTACAGGGCGTCCCGTTCCGCCTCGCGGATTTTCTGGATCATCACCTGCTTGGCCGTCTGGGCGCCGATGCGGCCCACGACCTCTTCGCTCGGCAGGGACTCGCCGTTGCAGGTGGCCGAAACGTTTCCATTCTGGCGGTCGATGCTGACGACCACGTCCGCTTCTTCACCGTAGTATTTCTTCAGCGCCGAAACCAGCGCAGCCTCGATCCCCTCGAACACGATTTCTTTATCGATGTTCTTGTCGCGGTGGATGGCATCGACGATGCGCAGGATTTCGTTGGGATTCATCAGTGACGCTCCGACGGCGTATTCGCCCGCCGCCCAGGCATACCGGGTTGTCAAATTGTCCGAATTGTGCGGGGCTGAACTGCTCCACAGACCCCGAGCCGCCAGGCGTCAGCCGGCGGAGCAGAACCGCTCAAACCCCTTC
>JAICUM010000080.1 GCA_025935855.1 Pirellulales bacterium
AAAGACTCCCGACCCCGTTCCGTTTGCGGAGGGATGTTTCGATGAATCGCTATGCTGCTTTGGGGCTTCTGTCGGTTGTGGTTGTCGCCGGCTCGGTACACGCGGCTGATTGGCCGCGGTTTCGTGGGGTGAACGGCTCCGGGTTGAGCGCCGCCGAAACCAAGACGCCGAGCGAGTGGAGCGAGACGAAGAATCTGCGGTGGAGTGCGGAGCTGCCTGGGCCGGGGAAGTCCAGCCCGATCGTGGTGGGCGACCGGGTGATTGTCACGTGCTGGTCGGCGGAGAATCCGCCGGAGGGGTTGAAGCGATACTTGGTGTGCTTTGATCGCAGCTCGGGGAAGGAGCTGTGGTCGAAGACGATCGAGCCGCTCAAGCCGGATGAGCCGTTCCGCGGCATGTTCACGGAGAACGGCTATTCGTCCCACACGCCGGCGTCCGACGGGGAGCGGATTTACGCGTTCTTTGGACTCGACGGCGTGCGGGCGTTCGATTTGGAGGGCAAGAAGCTTTGGCGGCAGCCGGTGGGCGAGGGGACCGATCCGAACGGTTGGGGGACCGCGGCGAGTCCGATTCTCTATAAGAATCTGGTGATCGTGAACGCTTCGGCAGAGAGCACGGCGATTGTCGCGCTCGACAAGGAAGACGGGCACGAAGTGTGGCGGCAGCCGGCCGATGCGCTGCGCAGCTTATGGGGGACGCCCATGTTGGTGGATACGGCGAGCGGGCAGCAGGAGCTCGCCATCGCCGTGCCGGGTGAGATTTGGGGGCTCAATCCGGACACCGGCAAGCTGCGATGGTATGCGGTGGGGCCGGCGCAGCGGAATCTGCGTTCTAGCGCGGTGGCCGAGAAGGACGTAGTGTACGCGGTGGGCGAACAGGGGGGCGGGTCGATGGCCGTTCGCTCTGGCGGTAAGGGGGACGTGACGAAGTCGCAGGTGGTGTGGAGTAATAATCAGCGCGGCGGGGTTGGAACGCCGGTGGTGGCGGAGGGGTTGCTTTATACGTTTAACAATGGGGTGGCAACGTGTTTGGATGCGGCGACGGGGAAGCAGGTTTATTCGAAGCGGTTAGAAAAGCCAGCTAAGCCGCGGGCAGAGGATTCCGCTAAGCCGGCCGCCACGGCGGCTCCAGGACAAGCGGCGGGAGACGAAAAGTCGGAGGTCGTAGGGTTTGGGAAGCCGGGGGAGTTTGCGGATCCGGCGACGTTGCGTGCTTCGTTTGGCGGCGGTGGGGGCGGCATGCGGGGGCAGGATTACTCGTCGCCGGTCGTTGCCGACGGCAAGTTGTACTTCACGCGCCGCGGCGGCGATGTGTATGTGCTCGCCACGGGGCGCGAGTATAAGGTGCTCGCGGTGAACCGGTTCGATTCGGACGACGGGGATTTCAGCTCGACGCCGGCGATTGTCGACGGGGCGATTTTTATTCGGTCGAGCAATAAACTGTATTGCGTGGCGCAGCCATAAAGCCGCGACCGGTGGTCGCGGTCTTTGGCGGCGCCAAGTCCAATGTTAGGCAGAAGACCGCGACCACCGGTCGCGGCTTTCTGTTAGAGGCCGGCGAGGATTTTTTTCACGCGCTCGCGGGCTTCCTTGTATGCCTTGACGTCGCCTTCGGGGGCGTCGGGGTACGCGGCGGTGCGCATGAAGCCGTGGCCGGCGCCTTCGTACACGACCGGTTCGTATTTCTTGCCGAGCTCCTTCATCTTGGCCGTGACGCGCGGAACCTGGCCGGTGATGCGGCGATCGTTGCCGCCGTAAAAGCCGTAGACGGGCGCCTTGATTTTTTCCATCGCGGCGTCGTCCGGCGCCGTGCCATAGAAGACGAGCGCGGCGTTGAGCTTCGGATTGTGCGCGGCGTAGGCGAAGGACTTGCCGCCGCCCCAGCAGAAGCCGATGGTAGCGAGCTTGCCGTTTGAGGCGTCGAGCTTGGTGACGTAAGCGGCTGCGGCGTCCAGATCGGCCATCACTTGCTTGTCGTCGAGGCCGGACACTGCCTTGCGGGCGTCGTCCACGGACTTGAAGGCGTCGGAGTCGCCGCCACCGGGGCCCATGCCGCTCAGGAGGTCGGGCGCGATCGCGACGTAGCCTTTTTCGGCAACGGCATCGGCCACGGCGCGGACCCAGTCCGTCATGCCGAAAATCTCGTGGATGACCAGGACCGAAGTGGCTTTGTCTTTCACTTCCGGATAGACGATAGCGCATCTGACCTTGCGGCCATTGGCACTCGTCACGGTGACCCACTCGTGATGGCGGCGGGAGGATTCGAGCCGTTGTTTCACGGGGTCAGGCTGTTGGGCGAAAGCAAAGCCCGCCGGCAGCAGCGCGACGCAGAAAATTGCCAGCGAGGAACCGCGAACGAAATTCGGCAACATGGCTTCGCCTCCCGGGAGTTGATGGACAACCGGGAGGTCATCTTAGCGAATGCCGAGTGCCGCGAGTATATAGCCGAGTCATTCTGGCTCGGCGGCTACCAGCAGGTCATCTGCTGAAGAGACAGCTTCGCCCTGCGGGCTAAGTTCGTCGGGCCAGGATGGCCGGGCTATTTATCGGCGGCGGCGAAGGGCGCCGAGGCCGCAGGCGGCGAGGATCACGAGCGACGCCGTGGCGGGTTCGGGGACGGCGCTGATGCCGGGGTTGCCGAGGTTCTGGCCGACGGATCGCTGCCAGACCAGAAAGTCCGCGGCGTCCACGACGCCGTTGCCATTGCCATCGGCCTCGGCCTTGGTCTTAGAACCTAAGTCGGCTTTCCAGATGGCGAGATCGGCGGCATCCGCCTTGCCATCGAAGTTGTAGTCTCCCGCCGGAATGTTGAGCGGCAGGATGCTGCTGAAGGTGACGAGATTTTCCTTCAGGATGGCGCCGCTGGTGTAGTTGCGTAGCGGCAGATCGGTGAACGGGCTGTTGGGGTTGCCGCCGCTGGCGTCGTAAGCTGGAAGAGCGGCCATCGCGTCCACCACGGTCATGCCGGAACCGACGACGCGGCCAAAGGCGGTGAAGCCACCGTTTTGAGCATCGAGATTGGCCGAGTTATCGGCGAGGTTGAAGAACCATTGATTGGTGGCGCTGTTGGGATCGCCGCCGAGTTTTGCCATGGCGATTGTGCCGCGGAGGTTCGAAATGCCTGGCTCGTTCACCACGGCGGCGTTTTGCGTGACGTTCTGCAAGCCGACGGCGTCGGAGGGGAACTTGAAGCCGCCGCCTTGGATTACAAAGCCGGATACGCTGCGGTGGATGAACGTGTCCACCCAGGCGCCGCTGTTGGCGTAAGTCAGAAAGTTTGCAGTGGTTTGTGGCGTGGCCGTGTTGTAGAGCCGCACGTTGATCGTGCCCATGGGCGAGGTGAAGCGCACCACGGTCGCGTGGACGGCTGAGCCGAAGCCGAGGACGGATGCGAAGCCGGCGAGCAGGCCGAGAATCGAACGAGAACGCAACACTATCAATGACGCCTTGATGTCTGGTCGTTGGAGCTATTGGCAGAATGCCCGGCGGAACGCCGACGGGGGCCTGTTCCGGAGAGCCGCCGCCGTGAGGGGGATACCTTTCCAGAGTACCCGTGGGCGGAAGGGCTGTCCACGAACGAGCGACCGCCCCTGCCCCCCGGCGCGGTGCATCTGTTAAAATCCTTCCCACCGCTCGTTGGACACTTCCATGTGCTTCGATTCAGCCTTTCTTTAACGTCAGGAACCCCCTCGCGATGACCGCCTTCCCCGAGATTAAGAGCATCCCGTTTGAAGGGCCGCAGTCGAAGAACCCGCTGGCCTATCGCTATTACAACGCGGACGAGAAGGTCGAGGGCCGCACGATGCGAGACCATCTGCGGTTCTCGGTGGTGTACTGGCACACGTTCCGCGGGACGGGGAGCGATCCGTTCGGTCCGGGATGCGCGGTGCGGCCGTGGGAGGATGGCACGGACTCGGTCGAGAACGCACAGAACCGGGCGCGGGTGGCATTCGAGTTCATCGAGAAGCTGGGGGCGCCGTTTTATGCGTTTCATGACCGGGACGTGGCGCCGGAAGGCGCCACGCTCGCTGAGACGAATAAGAATCTCGACGCGGTAGTGAAGGTGCTCAAAGAAGAGCAAGAGCGCACCGGGATTAAGCTGCTGTGGGGCACGGCGAACCTTTTCAGCAATCGCCGGTACATGCACGGGGCGGCGACCAGCCCGAACGCCGAGGTGTTTGCGTTCGCCGCGGCGCAGGCGAAGAAGGCGCTGGAAGTGACGAAGGAGTTGGGCGGGGCCGGGTATGTATTCTGGGGCGGGCGCGAGGGGTACCAGAACCTTTGGAACACCAACATGAAGCGCGAGCTGGAGCATCTCGCGAAGTTTTTGCACATGGCGGTGGATTACGCCAAGAAGATTGGCTTCACGGGGCAGTTTTACATCGAGCCGAAGCCGAAGGAGCCGACAAAGCACCAGTACGACAGCGACGCGGCGGCGTGCCTGAACTTCCTGCGCGAGTACGACCTCCTGCCGCACTTGAAGCTGAATTTGGAAACGAACCATGCCACGCTGGCCGGGCACACGATGCAGCATGAGCTGGAGGTGGCGGGCGCGGCGGGGGCACTCGGTTCAATCGACGCGAACACCGGCGACATGCTCTTGGGCTGGGACACCGACCAGTTCCCGACGGACATTTATCTCACCACGCAGTGCATGTATTCGGTGCTGAAGTACGGCGGGCTTAAAACGGGCGGGGTGAACTTCGATGCGAAGGTCCGCCGTGAGAGTTTCGAGCCGATCGATTTGTTCTACGCCCACATTGGCGGGATGGACGCGTTTGCCCGCGGACTGAAGATTGCCGCCGCGATGCGAGCTGACGGGCAGCTTGAGAAGCTCCTGAAGGACCGGTACGCGAGCTGGGAGAGCGGCGTCGGAGCCGAGATCGAAGCCGGGAAACACGACTTTGCTTCGCTGGAGAAGCTGATGCTCGAGAAGGGCGAAGCGGCGGCAAACGTGAGCGGGCGGCAGGAGATGATTGAGAATCTTATCAACACGTATCTTTAGCATCGCCCCAGGCGGCCGAGAATGACGAAGCACGAATGACGAATGACGAATGTTTTCGGCTTCGACAGGTTCGTCATTCGTCACTAGGTAATTCGTCATTCTTCCCTGGCTTGTCATCACCGCGGATCGCAAGGGCGCGGGACGCGGCGTTCGGGGGTATACGCTTGCCTGGTTTTTGCAAACCTATTTCGGGCGGCGAGCGGTGGGCGTTCTTTCGTCCGGTGAATGGCGGCGGTCGCCAATAGCGGCCGACTCCATTTGTCTTGGGCTGCCGACGACGCTCACGGCTGAGCAAATCGCGGTGAGCTTAGCCGCTTGCCGTTATCGGCGGCTGGTCATTTTCGATTATCTGGACCAGCACGAACTGGCGTGGACGCCGGAGCAGGAAGAGGCTCTGCGGCCGCTGACGGCCCTGTATCTCAAGCCGTGGTTCGAGTCGGCGTGGAACTACGGCTTGCGCATGGGTCTGCTGCCGATTCGGCATTATCAGCGATTTACGTACGGCATCATGGCCGACCGATTGCTGCGGAAGGTCGTGGGGCCGCCGGCGCCGCGGTATGACGTAGCGTTTCTCGGGCGGCCGAACCGCACGCGGATCGTTGTCGATGGCCGCATCGAGAAGATGGATCAGCGGATCGACTGGCTGCGCGAAATCAAAGAGGCCAGCCCGCCGCTGAAGTTCTGGGGCGGGTTAAGCGACGCCGATCACACGGAGTTTGGCGAGATCGTGGCGAAGTACGGCGACTTCTCCGATCTATTCCACGCCGGCGGGAAGGTGACGTACCCGGATTATTTTCGTGCGCTGCGCCGCAGCCGCGTGTTGCTCGCCCCCGGCGGCAATGTCCCCTGGAGCTATCGCCACTACGAGTGCTTATATGCCGGAGGCGTGGTGGTGACGATCGATTACGCAAAGCGCGACATGCTCGTGCCACTGCCGCGCGAGAACATGATTCACGCCGCCGACGGAGCGCCCGCGATGCAGGCCATTGAGCAGGCGCTGGAGCTAAGCCGCCGGCGGCCGGAGCTGGCCCAAGAAAACTACCGGCACCTGGAGCAGTATCTGCGCTTCGGCGCCTATTCGGCGAAGCGGCCGGCGCTGATTGAACGATTTGTGAGGCAGCTTGATTAGTGGTCAGGCGACCTTGCGCGTTCTCGAACCACAACTCGTCAACGTCGCATCAATCGCCGCGACAACGCGATCGACCGTTAGGTCGCGCATGCAGCGGTGGTGGGTGAGGGGGCAGGTGCGTTGCATGCAGGGTTGGCAGTCGAGGCCGAGCGACAGACAGGTTTCGTGGAGGGCGCCGGTGAGCGTGAACTGGATGCTCGTGGGGCCGAAGAGCGTTACCGTAGGGATGCCGAACGCGACGCCGAAGAAGCGTGGGCCGCTGTCGGTGGTCACGAGGAGCGCGGCGCGGCGGATGACTGCCTTGGTCAAGCCGATGGGGAGTTCCGGCTCTTCGGCGAGGCTGGCGACGCGCGCGTGATTGACGGTTGCGACGATGCGGCTGACGGCTTGTCGCTCGGCGGGGCCGCAGTTGATGAGCACGTGGAAGTTGCGCTCGCTGGCTAGGCGCTTTGCCAGGTCGGCAAAGTGTTCGGCCGGCCAATCTTTCGCCGCGCCGAAGGCTCCGCCGGTGTTTAGCACGGCCACGCGCGCGTCTTGCGGCCAACCGAGGCGGCCCCACACGGCGTCGGCGGCGCGTTCATCGGCGGCGGTGGCGTTGAGCTCGAGCGTCGGCGATTCGGGGGCTGCACCGGCGGCTTGAACGACTTGCAGGTAGCCATTGATTGCCGGCAGCGTCACGGGGCGCCGGCCGCGGCGCGGCGGGTAGACCTTGGTCGTGAGCAGCGGCCCGCGCAGATTTCCGACCATGCCGATGCGTTCTGACGCGCCACTGCGATAGGCCATCCAGCCGGTGCGGAGCGAATTGGTGAGCAGCACGACTTTGTCGAGCTGCGCTTCGCGCATCCGCTCGCGCACGGCGGGCCAAAGCAACTCCGGCGATACGCTTGGCGGGGCGCCGGTTTTCGATGCTTTCGCCGGCTTCGCGTAGACAATCGTTTCGTCGAACCACGGGCTGCCTGCCAGCACCTCGGCCACGTAGGGCCGCATAATGCCGATCAGCCGTCCGTCGCCGGCGAGCTTGCGCAGCGCGCGAATGGCGGGCGTGGCCATCACCACGTCGCCGACCCAATTGGGTAGAAACACGCCGATCGTCGCCATGTGCTTGCACCTTGAGCGCGTGAAATATGGCGCGAACTATAGGCGGCGCCGGCAGCAGTGACAACTCGGATGCCGTTCACGCTGTCGATGCGAGCAACGCTAGCTCGGAGAATCAGTCAAAAGCGTTTATTCCAAGTCGCGCCGGTTGCCGAGATTAGCAAAGAAGACCCTGCCCTTCGTAAGTTGCACACTCCTGCCCGACGCGTGTAAAGGCGTTTGCTTCGCTAAAGACGCGCCCTCGCCGCTTCTCCCGCGCCTTCCTGCCCCGCCCACTTTCCCGCCGATCCACGATCATGATCAACGCCAATCAGCCGCTTAGCTGGCCTGGTCGCACTGCGCTTGGTGTTTCGCTTGCTCGCCGTAAGGCGCGAATTCGCGGCACGCGGCGCGATCAGCAGCAAGCACGAATTCAGAGTGAAGCGGCTGACGGCATCGTCGGCGCGAACTCACTGACTCGCGATCGCTCGATTCCCGCGTTTTGGATGATGCTCGCCGTGTTCGTGGCGCTGTGGACGATTGTGCCCACCGTCACGCAGCCGAATCTGCCGATCGACTCGATCGAAATGCTGTATTGGGGCCGCGAATGGCAGCTTGGTTATTACAAACATCCGCCGCTGCCGGCGTGGACGGCCCAATCGACGGCGATGATCTTTGGCAACGCCCATTGGCCGATTTATTTCGTCGCCGAGCTGGCCGCCGCCGCCGGCTTCTGGGCAATTTGGAAGCTCGGTCGCGAAGTGCTCTCGCCGTGGCGAGCGCTCGCCGCGGTGACGGTGCTGCAGGGCTGCTACCAGTTCAACTGGGCGACGGCTGAAATCAACAACAATACGATCACGCGGCCGTTCTGGGCGCTGGCGGTGCTGATGATGTATTGGGCGCTAGAGCGGCGGCAGCTTCGCTATTGGATCGGCTATGGGCTGGCGGTGGGAGTGGGGCTGTGGTCGAAGTACGACCTCATGTGCCTCGGCGCCGGAATGACCTGGCTGCTCCTGTTTAATCGTGACGCTCGCCGTGCCTGGCGCACGCCGGGGCCTTATCTTGCCGCGGTGATCATCGTTGCCATCTTCGCGCCGCATGTGTACTGGCTGGTTCAGAATGACTTCGTCACGCTTCGTTATGCGATGGAACGCGCTGATCACGGCGGGCGCTGGACGGATCATTTGGTGAATCCGCTGGTCTTTTGCTTGAAGCAGTTGCCGGTGGTGCTGCCGGTGCTGCTCCTCACCAATCCGATCGTGGGCTGGCGCTGTCGGGTGCGCAAGTTGGGGTCGAACGAGCTTCTCTCGCGCGATTTGCTTTTGGCCGCGACGATCGTGCCGTGCGTGTTAGTGGTGTTGCTGTCGGCGGTGACAGGGGCCAGCCTGCGCACCGGTTGGACGGCACAATTCTGGTGCTTTGCTGGCGTGCTGTTTTTGTTTGTGTTTGAGCTGAAGCCGGCCGCCGAGCAGAAATTTTCCAGAACCTTCGCCTTGTGTGGCGCGGCTCTCGTCGCGAGCCTGCTAATGGTTCCCGCGCATGAGATGCTCGAACCGCTGCTGCTGCACAAGGCGTCGCGAGTCCACTTTCCTGGCGCTTCGCTGGCCCAGGCTGCCGAGCAGTTGTGGACAGCCAACGAGGAGGGGCCGCTGCCGACGATTGCCTGCGGCGATTGGTGGGTGGCGGCGAACGTGAGTTTTTACGGCGAATCGCGGTGCTCGACGCTGAATCTGTCGTCCGCCGGCCGCACGCCGTGGTCGTCGGACGACAAGCTCGTCCGCACGGGCGGGGTGTTGGTCGAACCGCTCAACGCGGCCGACCCCGAGGGCAAAAAGATCGCCGAGCTTTGGCGCGAGCGGTTCCCGTTTGTTCAGCGGCCGAAGATCGTGACGCTGCCTTATCTGGCGCCGGGGAGCCTGTCGCCGGCGCGATTTATCATGGCGTCGATTCCGTCGGAGCAACGGCTGGCGGCACGGCTGAATGATTTGGGGACGTTCTTGCGCTAGGATGGTGGAGTATGCCGTGGCGGTGGCTTTTAGCTGCCTTGTGGTGGACGGGGAGGCGGCAACGGCAATAACACGGCGACTAAAAGTTGCCGCTATGGGCGGAGTGCATCGCTGAAGCCGCGTTGGACTAGTTCTCGCTTCAGCTCCGCCGGAGTGGTGAACAGCACGGCGTCGAGTCCGGCGTCGATGGCGCCGGCGACGTTTTCTTCGCGATCATCGGTGAAGAACACCTCGGCGGGCGGAAAGCCTGTCAACCGCACCGCGTGTTCGTAGATTGTCCGCTCCGGCTTCATCGCTCGCACTTCGTAGCTGAGTACGTAGTGCTCGAAGCAACGGTTGATGAATGGAAACTCGCCGGAGCTGATGAAGCCCCAATCGATCGGGTTGGTATTCGACATGATTCCCAGCCGGGCGCCCGCGGCGGCGAGCCGCTCGATGATCGCGAGGCTTTCGGGGATCGCTTCGAAAATATTGCAGCCGGCGGCGGACAATTGTTCGCGATCTGGCCGCACGCCCAGCGCTTCGCAGAAGTGCTCGTAGACGGCCAGCGCGTTCAGGTCGCCGCGCTCGAACCGCCACTGGATGGAGCGTCTGCCGTCCGGCGGCGCCGTGAACAGCGTTTCGCGCACTGCCTCGGGCGAGACGCCCGCCACTTCCGCCATCTGCCGGCACATTTGCTCATGGCTGAAGGACAAGAGGACGTTGCCTAGATCGAAATACAGAAAGGCAGGCTTCATTGGTGCGGTATTGTCCTTTTAATTACATGATCGCCATTGTGATTCCGGCGACGGAAGGCCTCAAAGGCGCAAAGACGGCAAGGCAAGAACGGGAAATGGCAAATACGGAACAGGAGGGAACAGAGCTTTCAATAGAATCTCTTCTCGTTTTTTTCTCTGTTTCCTCTGTTTTCTCCTGTTGCTAGTCTTTTGGGCTGGGTGGCCGAGCGGCCGTATAATTGTCGCTTCGGCTGGCAGGTCATCGTTATAGCAGGCTGTCCGTTTTGGTCACTTGGTGAATTGCTGATGTTCAAGCGAAGCTTTGCCGTGGCGGTCGTGGTTGCGGCCATCGTTGTTGGATCAACCGCGTACGCCGAGCGGCCGCACACGTTCATCGAGCGGAAGGTGGACGGGGCCGAGCTGCGCTATGCCGGCGACATTCCGATCGCCACGCTCAGCGGCACGCCGGAGCAGATGGGCCGGCAGCAAGCCGCCGTCTTGAAAGAAGCGATCCCTGGCGCCCTGCAGCTTCCGAAGCGCTTTGCCTCGGAGCTTGGCTTGGAGATTCTCTGGCCGCTGATGACTGGCGCCGGGCGGATGCTCATGCAGAATGCGCCGCAGGATCACCGGCGGGAGCTGGCCGCGTTCGCGCAGGCGGGGCCTTACGACGAAGGCACGGTCGCGGTGGCCAACACGCTGTTGGAGCTGCGCCGCATGGGATGCTCGTCGCTCATCGTCGAGCCGAAGCGATCCGCGACGGGCGGGCCGCTGTTTGGCCGCAACTTCGATTTTCCCACGCTCGACGAGCTCGACAAATACAGTTTGGTGGTCGTGCGCCGTTCGCCCACTCGCAGACCGTTCGTCTCGATTGGCTTCCCGGCGCTGTTCGGCGTCTTCTCCGGAATGAACGACGCCGGCCTCGCGGTGGCCACGCTGGACGTGGAGGAGTCCGCCGACGGCTCGCAAAAGTTCAACCCGCAGGGGACGCCGCTGGCCCTGGTCTTCCGCCGGATTCTTGAAGAGTGCAGCACGGTGGAGGAGGCGGAGAAGCTGCTGAACAGCGAGAAGCCGACGACGTGGATGAACCTGGCGGTCTGCGATCACGACGGCGGCGCGGTGTTCGAGATCACGCCGAAACACGTCGCCCGCCGCAACAGCGAAGAGGGGCTGCTGCGCTGCACGAACCACTTCCGCACCCAGGGGCTTTCAACAGGCGAGACGTGCGAGCGCTACGACAAGCTGCTCGGCAACTTTCAGGACGAAAAACTCGACGTCGATGAAGTACACGTGCGGCTCGACGCCGCGCGGCAGGATCGGCTGACGTTTCAGACGATGGTTTTCGAGCCGCGGGAACTGGTGTTGCACCTGGCGCTCAGCGAGCCGCCGTCCTCGGATAAGCCGCTTGCGACGATTGATTTGCGGCCGTACTTTTCCAAGGCGCCAGCAGTGCTTGCCAAGTAAAGGCGCGCCCAGCCGCAATCCGCATTCATTTCGCTCTGGCAAGCTGCGCGCGACCCTGCCGGCTGGGCGTGATTCTTTCAATCCCTCTCGTAGTTGCTGGCCGATAGGGAGCAAGAGACCACGCCCTTTTCCACGCGCGCAAGGAAGCTCGCCGTGTCGAACGTCGATTTTTCTCGGCTGACTGCTATCGTCCACGCCACCGACCGCCCGCACAGCATCGACCGCCTAGTCCGCAGCATTCACTGGCTTCACCCGGAGCTGAAGATCCTCGTTGCCCAGGACGCGGGACCGGCGCGCTCGATTCCGGGCGCCGAGGTGGTGCGGCTACCGAAGGAAGTGGGTGTGAGCGCGTGCCGCAACGCTCTGTTGGCCCGCGTGCGCACGCCGTACTTTCTGCTCTTGGAAGACACGCTCGAGCTAACTCGCCGCAGCGGCGTCGATCGGCTGCTCACGGCCGTGACCAACAAGCAGCTCGACATCGCCGCCGGCGAGCTCACTCGCTGCCAGAAGCGGTTCGTCCTGTTCACCAGCCGCACGCCGGAGCCGGCGGCCGCAATGTTCGAGTTCGACGGCGACGCGGTGAAGATCAAGCTCGGCAGCCGTCCGGGAGCGAACGGCTTCTTCACGTGCGACGTCACGGCGAACTTTTTCGTCGGCCGCACGGACAAGGTGCGCGGCATTGGCGGCTGGGACGCGCAGCTTGAGTCCGACGAGCGGATCGAGTTCTTCTATCGCGCCTGCCGCTACGGCCTGAAGGTCGGCGTGGCGCCGGAGGCGACGGCCCTCCGCTGGATCGAACGCGGCGGAGCACAGCCGCTGCGCGATTATACCGGCCTGGCGGTCGCCAAGATGGGCGTCTCGCGAATGGTGGACGCTGAAGGCCGCATTCACGAAGCGGCGGGCGAGGCTCGCCGCGCGGCGTAAGACAAGTCGGCTTTACTCAGCCGACGCTCGGCTGCACAATCAGCCGAATGAAACGTCCGAAAATCAGCATCGGCTCGCTTCTTTGGATCACGGCCATTCTGGCCGTGGCTTTAGGTTGGTGGATCGACCGAAGAGGCCTTGAAGCGAAGCACGAACTGCTTGTCCGTCAGATAATCTCTGTCACCACGATTCGGGAACAGGCGCTGCGGGATGGCCTTGAGCAGATGCACCAGCAACTTGTTGAGAGTAAGGGCAAGTAGGGCAGCTTCCAATCGGCCGCTATTAGAGGTGCTTCTTTTGAGCGGATGACGCTGATACGCGGCTCGGCGGGAGCCTCCCCCCTTCGTTGTCTCGCCGCT
>JAICUM010000728.1 GCA_025935855.1 Pirellulales bacterium
AGGGGCTGGCGACAATGTATTTGGATTATGCGGCGGCCAGGGGGGGCGGGCCGCCCAGTGAAGAGGAATTCAAAAAGCATTTGCGGCGGGTGGAGAAGTTTGTGCTGCAGATGAACGGCGTCGATCCCAATGCGATCGAGGCCTCGTTTGTCTCGGAGCGGGACAAGGAGCCGTTTGTCGTGCTCTACGGAGTGGGGCTTAGCCAGATCAGCGGCACTTCCGCGCCGCTGGTGGCCTATGAAAAAACGGGCGTCGGCGGCAAGGTGTCTGGCCAGTTTCTCTGGCTAGCTGATGACGGAGATTGTACAACTTGGGTAAGGGGTGGTTTGTATTTACCCGCACTCAAGGAGTCGAGCGATGGATGCACCGTTGGCGAAGGTGGATCGGGCTGCGCTGCGAGCGCAGTTGCTGGCGGAATTCGAACGGACGGTGGATGCGGTCGTGGACGCGGTGGATAGCGCGCCGGCTGGTCGCGTGATCCGGGACAGCGAAGAACCGGCCCGCGTGGCCCTGGACCGGTTTCGGTGTCAGGTGTACGAAGCCGTCTTGCAGGCGAAAGTGGAAGCGGCGGAAGCCGCTTTTCCCCCCTCCGGTCAGTGCGGCGACCGGCCGCCGGCTGCACCATAAAGGCCGGCAAGCTTACAGCCTGTTGACGGTGAATGGTCGCGTCCGCCTGTGCCGCGTCCGTTGGCACAGCGCCGAGGAAGGAAGTCAGACGCCCGTCGATCAGATGTTGGATGAGGCGGAGCGGGCCATCAGTGAAGGGGTCCGCGAAATGGCTTGCCGGCTCAACCGGGCCAGCAGCAGCTTTCAGCAGACGGCTGCGAACCTGGCTCGCACGGCGCACCTGACGGTCGGCAAGGAGACGCTGCGACAGCTCATTGAGCAGGAGGGCCAAGCCGTGCTCAAGCGCCAGCAGCGCGGCCAGTTGTCGCCGGATTGGCAGGCCAGCGACTGCCGCACGACCGGCGAAAAGACGCGGGTTTACCTGGGCTGTGACGGTGTTCTGGTGCCCCAGGTGACGGATGCTGAGAAGCAGAAGCGGCGCACGAAGGTCAAGGACAAGCGGAAGAAACGAGGACGGAAATGTCGGCCGCTGCCGCCGCGGAAGGAAGGGGCCGACCAGGCTTATAAAGAGTTCAAGTTGGGCGTGCTCTACGATGAGGACCAGAAACGGCGGTATGTCGCTGCCACCAGCGGCGACCACGCCGCGTGCGGCCGAATGATGCAGCGGATGGCCACGCAAATTCGGCTCGGGGAGGCGGATGAGAAGATCGGGATCGCCGACGGCTCGCCTTGGATTCGCAATGAGATCGAGTTGTATGGACTGGTCGATGCACTGGGCTTGGACTATTACCACCTGCGGGAAAACGTGCAGCGAGCACGGCTGGCTGTCTATGGCGAAGCGAGCGCCGAAGGCCAAGCCTGGCGGGAGGAGGTGATGGGGCTGTTCTACGAGCGCGGCTACGACGCCGCTTGGGACAGGCTCGTCACCTGGCGATCGTCGCTCCGTGGCAGCAAACGGAAAGCCGCTGACCGTCTCTTGGGATACGTGGCGGAGCGGCGCGAGACGATTCGTTATCCTCAGTTCCGCGAGCGCGGCTGGCAGATCGGAAGCGGTCCTACGGAAGCTCAATGCAAAGCTTCCACCCAGCGACTCAAAGGCCGCGGTCGCCGCTGGGACCGCGCCAATGCCGAAGCCCTGATGGCCTTGGATTGCCTCGACAACAGCCACGCCTGGCACCTCTATTGGACAACCCTTGATCCCACCACGATTTAGCTCCGCCAGAATCCCCGGCCAGACACTTTGTTGGCGGCATGTTGACACATGACCGGCGCTCGGTTAGCTTATTCGCGGTTAGTCTTTCTCCCGTGCATCACTTTTTGCTGGCAGTGGTGCAACCCACGGGAACGAAGTGCGCGCACAAATGCGCGGCTTCCATGCCTTTGTGAGCAAAAGCTTCGCCTGAGACTACGTATCTTCGCCGGCGGCACGATCTGACTGTAAGTTGCCGCCGCTGGGCAGCCTATCTCCATTCAGAAGCAGCTTTCCATTGAT
>JAICUM010000371.1 GCA_025935855.1 Pirellulales bacterium
GGGTCGCACAGGCCGGTGATGGCCACGCCCTTGAGCTTGCTGAACAGGCCGGAGACTTCCGTACCGCGCACGCCGCAGCCGATGACGCCGACATTGATCTGCGAGTTCACATCGGCGGCGGCGCGCAAGGGGCGGTAGGCGAAAGCGGCCCCTGCGGCGAGACTGCCTTGGAGGAACGTGCGGCGGTTGGGTTGGAAGGTCATGTTTGTTGGTTATTGAGGATGCGTGCGATTGATTTCAGCCGATTATGGGCGGCAGGCGTTCGAGCGGCAATGTTGGCAGCGGCTTCTGAGGCGGTCGCGATGACTTTTGGGATTTTTGGGCGTTTCGTCCCGCGAACAACATGGGGGGCGCCGGGACAGAACTCCACATTTTCGCAACTTAGGTTCCGAACGAATGAAGCAACGTTTTTGTAGTGAGGGCTTTGCGAGGACGAAACTTGACGGAGACTTTTGGGACTGGGTGGTGGGCTGACCTGGCCGAGCAATTCTGCAAGGAATTGGGAACACGGAGGTTGCGCGGGGGACGTCATGCGAGTTACCGCGGACAAAAGGGTCGTCGCCGCCGTCTTCGGTTGTGCGACGTTATCGACTCTTAAGAATGAATCGGACACGGAGCTTGCCTCAAAGTGACGGCAGTATCTTTGAGTCACAAAGCGACTGTCTTTTTATACATGCGTACAGTAGCAGGTTTGGGGGCTGATTTCAAGGTTTGTTTTCGGGCCAGGTGCTTTGGAAGAGATCACAGAAGGGCGCAGAGGTCGCAAAGGGGAGAGAAGAGATTGAGAGTTGATATCGGGGAGATTTGTCGATTGGTGGATGAGGCAGCGTGTTGGCTTGTTCGAATGCACACGCGAGATGTTGCTCGCAATTATCAGCGCGCAGGCCAAGGCAACGATTCACGTTGGGTCGAGAATGCGGGTTTGGCAACAAAAGCGGGAGTCGCCTTCAGGCCGAGAATGCGTTTGATCGTTTGGCAGCGTAGCTAGCAGAAGACAAGGGAAGGAAATAGACAGCGGGCGGCGCTTCGCTAGAATTGCGGCGGTTTGCTTTTCCATACTCTCACTGGGGATTGCCATGTCGCGCCGCATTTTCGCCATCGCGGTTTGCCTTATTGGAATCGGAGCCGCGTGGTCGTTCGCTCAGCAGGTCGATGAACGGTCATTCGAGGGGGAGCATCGGAATGACGCGCCGTCGTGGAAAAACGGGCCGCCGAAGGCTCTGAATCCGAATCCCGCTGAGAATCTTCGGCCTTATGAGTCGAACATCTTCGGCGATGAACGGCCAAGAATAGAAAGACGAACTGACCTTATTGCAGAACCGGCATCGCAGGAAATTGTCGTCATCGAGACGAAGCACCCGCAAGAAAAAATTGTCTTGAGCGGCTTGATTGAGAAATTGAAGCAAGTTGCCGAGAACAAGAGCTTGTCGGAAGAGGATAAGGAAATCATCCAGCAGGCGGCAACAATCCTGACAAACATCAACGGCAAAACGGTCGTTGACACTTCCAGACCGCCGCAGCCAATGACCAGAGTTGTTCCGTATTCTTCCGGTCCCCCAGCCTCAGCTGCCAATCCTACAGGCGGTCCTTACTCAATTTCACAAGGTAAAGACGGCGCAATCCTACTGGATAGGAAGACGGGAAAGAGCTGGTGGCTGCAATCAAGTGGCAATGCAAAACAGTGGGTTCAGATTGGCGGCCCAGATGAGTCGATTATTCCTGAAAGTTCGGAACGTCGGCAAGTTGGCGAAAAGTATTAGGACGCTCAATTCGCCGTTTGGTATGGCGGCAATCCTTCCCCTAGCCCGTCCCTTCGCGGGAGGGGGATTTCTTTAGCGTGGCGTGGCGTCGGGGAGGCCGCCGTCCACTGGAATTGTGGCGCCGGTCGTGGGGCTTTGTCGGGAGACGAAATACAGCACCGCGTTGCCGACGTGGCGGCCGGTGACGCTTGCTTTTAGCAGGTTGCGGTTGCGGTAGTATTCGTGGAGCTCGGCTTCGGTTTGGCCGCGGGCTTTCATGCGGTCCTGGCCGACGAGGTCCCAGAGGCCGGACTTGTATTTGCCCTCGGCGAAGACGGCGTCGGGGGCGACCATGTTCACGCGGATGTCGTGCGGGGCGAACTCGAGGCTGGCGATGCGGCCGAGCTGGTGGCAGGCGGCCTTGGTGGCGCTGTAGGCGCCGAAGCCGGCGCTGGGGGAGGGGACGTTCTTGGTGGACATGATGACGATGTCGCCGCCGGCGCCGCGGTCGATCATGCGGCGGCCGGCTTCCTTGAGGACGATGAGCGTGCCGTCGACGTTGACCTTTTCGAGCAGTTGGAAGCGCTCGACGTCCATGTCCACGATTTTTGAAACGTAGGCGATGCCGGCGTTGTGGACGACGATGTCGAGGCGGTTGTACTTGGCGTAGACCTGATCGAGCGCGGCGCCGACGGCGGCGGGGTTGGTGACGTCCATCGGGAGGCCGATGGACTGGCCGGGAGCGAGGACGTCGAGGTCATTGGCGAAGCCGTCGAGCTTTTCGCCGGCGAGGTCAGTGGCGACGACGGTGGCGCCGTTTTCGAGGAGGACTTCGCAGATGCCGTAGCCGATGGCGCCGGCGGCGCCGGTGATGAGGGCGACTTTGTTGGTGAGTAATTTGGTCATTTTGATTGTCCGCAGATGACGCGGATGGGCGCAGATTTATGTGTCAATGCGATAAACGTTTGACGACGCGTTGGATCATTTCATCTCATTCATCTGCGGATATCTGCGTCATCTGCGGACAAATTCTTGTTCGAAACACGCTCCCCTGCGGCGGACCTTCGGGTCGCGGCTAAACGGGTGGGGCGCTGGCGATTTGTTCCAGCATGTGTTGGATGTTCTCGGTGGGGTTTCCGGCGAAGGCGGCGCTGCCGGTGACAATACCGTTCACGCCGAGGGCGGCGATTCGGGCGATGTTTTCTTTTGTGACGGCGCCATCGGCGAAGATGACGGCGTCCTCGCGGAGGCGGCGGACGGCGGCGATCTTGGCGGGGAGGCGGGAGAGGAATTCTTGCTTGCCGGTGGTGGGGCCGACGGCGAGGAGCGTCACCAGGTCGAACTTGTCGGCGACCGGCTCCAGGACATCGACCGGCGTGTCGGGGTCGAGGGAGACGCCGCGGAGGATGCGGCGCTGGGGGTCGTTGGCGTTTTTGAGTTCGCCGAGTTGGTCGAGAGCGGCGGGGAGGTCGCGGCAGTGCTCGACGGAGAAGGAGATGACGTCGGCGCCCGCCTTGGCGAAGTCTTCAAAATGCTTTTCGGGTTGGTCGATGAGGAGGTGGACGTCCTTGAGGAGCTGGGTTTTCATGCCGGCGAGCAACGGGGCGCCGGCGGTGATTTTTGGCCAGACACGGCCGTCCATGACGTCGAGGTGTAGCAGGACGGGGAATTGTTCGAGCAGCGCAATGGCCGCGCCGAAGTTCATCGGGTCGGCGGCGAGGATGCCAACGGAGAGCTTGGGGAGCGTTTGGATTGAGAGGGGCATTTCGAAATGGCGGGCGTGTACCCCGTGCGTCCCAGCGGGACGCCTTGAGAATAGCCCAGCGTTTCAACGCTGGGTGAAGGAACGATAATATCGGCTCTTAGTCCCAGAGGGACGGTTGAACTTCAGTCGTCCCTCCGGGACTACGAATGGCGATTTGGTCCTCTGACCCAGCATTGAAATGCTGGGCTATTTTCACATCGTCCCTCCGGGACGTTTTCGATCTGGAGGTCGGTCGTGTACCCGCTGCTTGACTCGGCGGGAGCCTCCCCCTTCCCGGGGCCTGCTCGCTATTTCTTTTCGCGCTTCAGGGACTCGTACAGTTCCAGGGCTTGGGCGGGCTTCATGTTTTCGTGGACGACCTTGTTCACCGCGGCCATCATCGCTTTGGGGGCGTCGGACTGGAAGATGTTGCGGCCCATGTCCACTCCGGCGGCGCCTTGTTGGACGGCGTTGTAGGCGATCGTGAGGGCGTCGAGCTCGGGGAGTTTCTTTCCGCCGGCCATCACAATGGGAACTGGGCAGGAGGAGGTGACGGTGTCGAACTCCTCGGCGACGAAATAGGTCTTAATGACGTGGGCGCCGAGCTCGGCGCACATGCGGCAGGCGAGGCGGAAGTACTGGGCGTTGCGGACCATTTCCTTGCCGACGGCGGTGACGGCCATCACGGGGATGCCATAGCGGAGCCCCAAGTCCACGAGGCGCGTCATGTTGTGGACGGAGCGGGTTTCGTGCTCGCCGCCGATGAAGACCTGGATGCCGATACCGGCGGCGTCGAGGCGGATGGCGTCCTCGATGTCCATGGCGATTTGTTCGTCGGAGAGCTCCTTGAGAATGCTGGGGCCGCCGCTGGCGCGGAGGAAGACGGGCTTCCGGATGTCGGCCGGGATGAGCGAGCGGACGACGCCGCGGGTGCAGAAGAGCGCGTCGCACTGCGGGGCGAGCGGAACGATGGTTTGGTCGATGCGCTCCAGGCCGGTGGTCGGGCCTTGAAAATAGCCGTGATCGAAGGCGAGCATCACGGTGCGGCCGCTCTTCGGGTTGAAGGTGTGGCTGAGGCGGTGCTTCATGCCCCAGTCGAGATTGCCGCTGCCCTTGAGGAAGAAGCCGGGGGTCTGCTGGGGGACGTTGGTGAAGTACTCTTTTTCTTTTTTGCTGACGTCGGCTTCGGGCATGGGTGGGGTCCGGGGCGGGTGTGGATTTGAGATCTCAGATTTGAGATCTGAAATTTGAAATTGGGAAAACAGCCATTTTAAGAGAGGTGCTTTGCGGCGTCTACCAGCGGGTGACGACGGCAAAGTCGCGTGAGCGCGAAGACCGCGACCAGCGGTCGCGGCTTTATGGACGTAGGAGCGCGTTAGGAAAGCGCCCAGCGGACTAATTCGGTGAGCTTGGGGGTTTTGCCTTGCCAGAGGATGCCGATGCGGAAGATTCGGCCGGCGGCGTAGATGCAGGCGAGCGTCGAGACGAGCAGCAGGACGAGGGTGGCGGCGATCTGCCACGCGGGAATCGTGGCGTCGCTCGCCAAGCGGAGGACC
>JAICUM010000518.1 GCA_025935855.1 Pirellulales bacterium
CGGGTGATGGTCGCGGCCGAGGACGGCGCCACCGGCGGTGCGGCCCTCGCGAAAGGGCGAGCGGCCGAACTCGCCGCCCCAGACGATCAGCGTGTCCTCGAGCATCCCGCGCTGATCGAGGTCCGTGAGCAACCCGGCGATGGGCTTGTCGATCTCGTGACAATTGCTCGTGAGCTTGTTGACGAGGTTGGCGTGCTGGTCCCAGCCGTTGTGCGAGACCTCGATGAACCGCACGCCGGCCTCGGCGAAGCGGCGGGCCAGGAGGCACTGGTGGCCGAACTGTTCGGTCTCGCGGCTGTCGAGGCCGTAGAGCTCGCGCGTGGCCTTGGATTCCTTGCTGATGTCCATCACGTCGGGCACCGCCGACTGCATACGGAAGCCGAGCTCGAATGAGCGGATGCGGGCCTCGATCGCGGCGTCGTCGTGGCGGGCCGCTTCATGCCGGCGGTTCAGGCTGGTCAGCAGCCGCATCTGCTCTTGCTGCCGCGGCAAGGGAACCGAATCGTTGCGCAGGTTTTCGATCAGCTTTTCGACCTCGACGTGCTGCGTGTCGATGTACATGCCCTCGAACGCGCCGGGGAGGAAGCCGGCCTGCCAGTTCTGCGTCTCTTGAATGGGGTACCCCGCCGGGCACATGGCGACGAACGCAGGGAGGTTCTGGTTGTCAGCCCCCAGACCGTAGCACAGCCAGGAGCCGAGGCTGGGCCGAATCTGGCGCGCGTCGCCACAGTTCATCAGTAGCAGCGACGCTTCGTGGTTCGGCACGTCGGCGTGCATCGAGCGGATGACGGCGATGTCGTCCACGCACTTGGCCACGTGCGGAAAGATTTCGCTGACCTCGATGCCGCTTTGGCCGTGTTTGGTGAACTTGAACGACGAAGGCATCGCCGTCCCGGTCTTCCGCTCGGTCGCCAGATTCTCCATCGGCAGCGGCTTGCCGGTGTATTTGGCGAGCATCGGCTTCGGGTCCCATGTGTCGAGGTGCGACTGCCCGCCGTTCATGAACAGGTGGATCACATGCTTAGCCTTCACCGGAAACTGCGCCGGCTTCGGCAGGAGCGGATCGATGGCGCCAGCCGCGCGGCTCACCGCCGGGGCGATCATGCTCGCCAGCGCGAGCGCGCCGTACCCCATGCCGCAACGCTCGAGCATCTCCCGGCGACTCAGCGGCGCCGGCGCTATGTGTGGAATGTTAGCCATGTGATCTCAGCCTCCGCCTCGGTTCACGCAAAACCGCAAAAGAAGGACATTTTTTGCCGCGAATCTCGCGAATCCACGCGAATCAAGGACTCGTGAGACCCTCTACAATCGCGTGATTCGCGGTCAATCTTGTCTTTCTTTCTTCGTTCTTCTTTGCGGCCTTTGCGTCCTTCTGTAAAGCTCTTCCAGTCAATCCACGAACATAAACTCGTTGCTCATCAACAGCACCTGGGCCAACTGCCCCCAGCGGTCCAGTGGCAGCGTCTTCGGCAGCTTCAGTCCTTCGATGCCGTCGTGTGAATTCCAGCTCTTTGCCACGCCATCGGCCTGCTGCAGCCGCAGCGTGGTGTGCCAGGTGAACGTGTCGTAGCCGTCGTCGCCGTGGCTATCAACGACGAAGTCGACGGTGTCGCCTGCGGAAACTTGCATCGCCTCGATCGGCGTCGGCGTCGCTCCGTGCGCCGCCGCCCACTCCCCTACTCTGCCGCGGCTGCTCGATACGATTCGCGCGATCACGCCGTTGCCATGCGGCTCGCCATGTTTTAGCTCGCCCTCAATGTGCAGCGTCCCCGCCGCCGGCGCGGTCCAGCGGCGAATCACCTGGTGCGCCGCGTCGCCCGGGTGGCCGCCTTCGACGTTCAGCATGGCATAGCGAAACGTGGGGTCTGGAATGGCCGGGCCGCCCTGCCACGCATTCGCGACGAACTGCGTGAACGGATGGAAATCGACGCGATCCGAGAGCGGATCGTACACGCCCCAGCCGTATTGCCACCGCGGCAGCGCGGCGATTCGCGCCGCTTCATCGCCCGCTTCGCCGGAGCTGACGAACGCCGTCGCCTCGGCCAGTTCTTCGATCATCGGCGCCCTGCCCAGCGCGAAGCGATACATCCGCGCGATGCGCTCGTTCGCCGTCGGCGCCGTGGGCGTGGAACCCGCGGCTGCGCCCTTCTCGGCCAGTTGCCGCGACTGCTCAATCGTGAACGGACTGTTCAGCATGAACAGCGCCTGATGCGGCGACGCCGTTTGCGGCCGCACGGCCGCTGGCGTGTTGGGATTCGCGAAGTCAAACGTCCGGAAGAACGCCGGCAGATTCTGCCGTTCGACGAACCCGTACACCGACCGCCGCGTCGGGAACGGCTGCTGCGTGAGCTGCACCGACGGACCGCCCATCGTTTCGTCCAACCGCCCCGCCGCCGCCAGCAGGCTGTCGCGCATCGCTTCCAAATCTAGCCGCCGACGATTCATTCGCGCGAGCAGCTTGTTCTCGGCGTCCTTCTCATGCGCGTCGTCCCGCGGGGCGCTCGACTGCCGGTACGCGCTCGATAGCACGATCCGCCGCACGAGCCGCTTGGTGGACCAGCCGTCGTCCATGAACGTCGTGGCAAGCCAATCCAGCAGCTCCGGATGCGTCGGTAGGTCGCCGCGAATGCCGAAGTCGCTCGGCGTGGTCACCAGCCCGCGGCCAAAGAGCTTGCTCCACACGCGGTTCACCCACACGCGTGCGGTTCGCGGATTGTCGCGGCTGGCAATCGCCTCGGCGAGTTCCAGCCGCCCGCTTCCCTTCTGAAACGGCTTCGGCTCGCCCTCGCTCAGGCACGACAGAAAATGCCGCGTCACCACCGGCCCCATGGCGCCGGCATTGCCGCGCAAAAATACGTGCTGCTCGACCGGCTTGGGCTCATCGACGAGCGTCGCGGGGCTGTCGTCGTGCGGCGTTTCCTTCGAGCTGGCCAGCACGCCGTATAGCGAGTAATAGTCGGCCGTCGGAATCGCGTCGAACTTGTGATCGTGGCACCGCGCGCAGGCCACGGTCATCCCCATCAGCCCGCGGCAAATCACGTCGATGCGATCGTCGTTGATGTCCGGCTGCACGTTGAGGAACCGCCGGCCGAGCGTGAGGAACCCCATCGCCGCCGGCGCCGCGCCGGCCAGCTGGTCCGCCGCGATTTGAGCCACGACGAATTTGTCGAACGGCATGTCGCCGTTGAAGGCGCCGATCACCCAATCGCGATACTTGTACGCCGTCGGGTAATTGCGGTCCTCGGCAAAGACGTAACCCTTCGTGTCGGCGTAGCGGGCAATGTCCAGCCAGTAGCGGCCCCAGCGCTCGCCGAACCGCGGCGACGCAAGGAGCCTGTCAACGGCCTGCTCGTATTCGGCGTTGTTCGCGCGCTTCTCAAACCTGTCGAGCTCGTCCGCCGAAGGCGGCAGCCCGGTGAGATCGTAGTACAACCGCCGCAACAGGACTCGCGGATCGGCGTCAGCCGAGGGCTTCAGCCCCGCCTCTTCGAGCTTCGCCAGGATAAAGGAATCAATAACCGTCCGCGTCCATGCGCCTTCGTGAACTTCTGGCGCCGGCGCCTTTTGCGGTTTCTTCAGCGACCAGATGTC
>JAICUM010000629.1 GCA_025935855.1 Pirellulales bacterium
GCCGGCACGGCGAAAGGCATTCTTCTCGACGTCGAGCCCTACGCCGTGCCGCTCTTCGACTACCGCAAGCAGCGCGACGCGAAGACGAAATCCTTCGACCAGTACTCCGCCCAGGCCAGGCGGCGCGGCCGCGAGCTCATCGCTGCGTTCCAGCAGGGCTATCCTAACTTGCAAATCTTCCTCACCTTCGGCTACACGCAGCCTCAGCTACAAATCGAAGCGACAAGCGGCGCCAGCCTCGCCTCGATCGAGTACGGCCTGCTGCCGGCGATGCTCAACGGCATGCTCGACGGCATCGCCGGCAAAACTCAACTGATCGACGGCTTCGAGGCCTCCTATGGCTACAAAACAGCCGCCGACGTTGCCGCGGCCAAGAAAGTGACGGAACGATCGATTACTTTCGTGGCCGATCGCCAACAGTACGACCGACATTTCGCCCACGGCTACGGCCTGTGGATGGACTTCAACTCGCACAAGCGCCCGTGGAACACGACTGACTTCAGCAAGAACTACTTCACCCCCGAGGCGTTCCAGCAAGCCGCGCAATTCGCCCTGCAGTCGAGCGACGAGTACGTTTGGGTGTACACGCAAACGCCGAAGTGGTGGTCCGACGAGGGACGACAAAACGTGCCAGCCGCTTATGAACAAGCACTGACCCAGGCCGCCGCCGCGAGCTTCGTAGGACCATAGAGTCGGATGGGTTCGCTCGCCGCGGCAAACGAACCCATCAAGAGCATAAATCGTTGGATTGCCGCGAACGACCAACGCTTCCTAAGAGTTTCGTAGGAACGCCACTAGCGGTCGCGGCGTTTTGGGCAAAGTTCAAGCCGCGTACGTCTTCAGCTTCGCCACCGCTTCGGCGGGGATCGGTCGCGAGGTCGGCTTCTCGCCGGCGCCGACTCGGCAGCAGACGGCGGTCATTGAGCCGTTGGCGACGGGGTGGCCGTCGCATGTGAAGCGGAACTCGTACGTCACACTCTTCGTGCCAATGCGGGTAACCGAAACTTCGATGTCGAGGATGTCCTCGCAACGGGCCGGGGAGGAGTAGTTGCAGGTGGCGCTGACCCGCGGGAAGCTGATCTGCTCGCCTTCAACGACCGCGTAGATGCTCAGCCCGAGCGAGCGGAGCATCTCGTGCTCGGCCGACTCCATGTACACGAAGAACGAGGCGAAGTGCATGATGCCGGCCATGTCGGTGTCGTGGAATTCGACAAGGCGCGACGTGCGGAAGGGCTGAGGCATGGGAGTGATATTGCGGATTGGAGATCGCAGATTGCGATTTAGAATCCGCAATCCGAAATCCGAATTCCGCAATTGGCTTCAGCCGCCGACGTATGGCATGAGGGCCATGAAGCGGGCTCGCTTGATCGCCTTCGAGACGGCGTGCTGGCTGGCGGCCTGGCAGCCGGTCTTGCGGCGGCTGACAATGCGGCCGTGGCGGTTGGTGAGCTTGCTCAACAGATCCAGATCCTTGTAGTCGATGAACATCGGCCGCGGACGGACGCCGTCCACGCGAATCGGATCCTTCTTGACGACGCGGCGCATCGTCGTGGGTTTGCGTTCGGGAATCATGGGGTACGTGAGTCGGAGCTTGGGGGTACAAAAAGGGCTCGGCAGCCTAGGCCGTCGAGCCCTGTATTTTACTGAAGTCAAGACGCCCCGCAAGTGTAGACCTTTCGCTGGAGCGAAAGGCCGCTGCTCGCGGAGCGAGCAGCCTACACTTGCTAAACCGCCCGCTCGAAGGGGAGGCTCAGCCAAATATGGCCGGACGGGCTGCTCGGCGGGAGCTTGTTTTCATACTCGACCACCATCCGGGTCAGCTCCGCCACCGAGTCCGCCTGCATGACGTCGAACACCCGGCGGCGGCGGTTTTCGACCGTCCGCAGGCTAACGTCCAGCCGCTTGGCCATGGTGCGGTTCTTGGACCCTTCGAGGATGAGCTGAAGCACTTGCCGGTCCTGCGGCGCCAGCCGGACGAACCGCTGATGCAGCTCCCGTTGGCGGCGATTGCGGCGGATTTCATCCTCGCTCTTCGTCAGCGCCTCCTGGACGAACGTCCACAGCTCGTCGTCGCGGAACGGCTTGTCCAGGACCGCCACGGCGCCGCGCCGCAGGGCCCGCACCGTGAGGGCCGTCTCGGCATAGGCGGTCACAATGATCACCGGCAACGCGGCGCCGCGCTCCATGAGCCGGTGCAGGATGTCCATGCCGTCGATGCCGTTCATCCGCAGGTCGGTGATCACGCAGCCGATCTGGTCGGGATCAATGTGATCCAAGGTATCGAGGAACTCTCGCGGGTTGTCGAACGTCTCGACGCGGTGGCCGAACGTGCGAACGAGCTCGGCCATCGCCCGGCCGGATTGGGCGTCATCGTCGATGACGTACACAACGGGATCGGAATACGCCGCCATGGGTATATCGCCTCTCGTACTACGAGTTGTTCTGTTCCGTGCCAGCCCACTTGGCCGGCTTGAGAAGCGGCGTCGCGGCGGCGACTTGCCCAAGATCGCCACGCGTGTTGCCACGCCGTTACGGAATACTAGCGACAACCCGCATGCGGCAAATAGCCGCACGACGAATTGCCCTGTTGATAACAATAACCAACCGCCAAGTAAACCGCGAAACAATCACAAGAATGCTAGAAACGAGGTAAAACGCGCCTCAGAGAACGAGACGTTCATTGTACCTCTGTACATGCCCATGCAATTCTCGAAATCGAAAACAAATGAGACACTTCGCAA
>JAICUM010000602.1 GCA_025935855.1 Pirellulales bacterium
GGCTTCTCCGGTGGCGGCAACAGCGCTTTGAGCGAGAGGCTAATGCGCTGGGCTTCCGGATCGACCGACAGCACTTTGGCTTCGACCTCCTGGCCTTCGCTCAGCACGTCGCTGGTGCGGAAGACGCGGCCGTGGCCGAGCTCGGAGATGTGGATGAGCCCTTCGATGCCTGGCTCGAGCTTCACGAAGGCGCCGAACTGCATGAGCTTCGAGACCGTGCCCTTTACGCGCGTGCCGACGGGGTACTTGCTCTGCGCCTTTTGCCAGGGGTTCTCGCCCATGTCGCGATAGACGAGCGAGATCTTGCCGGTCTCCTGGTTCATCTTCTCGACGCGAACTTTCACCGTCTGGCCGACCTGCAGCACTTCGCTCGGATGGGCGATGCGGTCCCAGCTCATCTGGCTCACGTGGATCAGGCCATCGACGCCGCCGAGATCGACGAAGGCGCCGAAGTCTTGCAGGCTGCGGACGGTGCCCTCGCGAATTTGGCCGGGCTGGATTTCCTGCAGAAGCTGCTCGCGTTTTTCCTTGCGCTCGCGCTCCATGAGCGCGCGGTGGCTGAGGACCAGGTTCTTGCGGCTGCGATTGGCTTCGGTGATTACGCAGGCCAGACGCTGGCCGACGAACTCCTCGGGGTGCTCGACGCGGAACATCGAGATCTGGCCCATCGGGATGAAGCCGCGGATGCCGGCGACCTGACATTCGAGGCCGCCCTTGTTGTGGCCGGTAATCGTGACCTCAATGATTTGGCCTGCGGACACCTCATCCCAATTGCCAACGGCGATGGCGGCCGACGGGCGCGACAATTCGTAGATGCCCTGCTCGGCGTCGTAGCGGACGACCATCATGTCGAGCTGCGCGTCCACTTCGGGCGGCTGCTCGAACTGCTTGAGCTGGGCGACGCCTTGCTGCGGCAAGCCCATGTCGAAGAAGACGTCTTCATCGTGGATGCTAACGACGCGCGCATTGAGGCGAGACTCCGGCGGCAGCTCTTCGGTGCGCGTGGCGCTGACGGAGGTGGACATGAGCTCCTCGACGGAGCCTTCGGCCAGGGCGGCCTGAAGCTCTTTTTCCAGCTCGGGCGAAAGCTGAGCGCGGATGTTGGGAGGCGGATAGCTTTTGCGCTTTTGCTGGGGCTCGGACGGGCGGGATTCGATGCCGGCGCCGGGAGTGACTTGTTGCGGCTTAGGCAGAGCATCGGGGACGCCTTCGCGCTGGGAGCCGATTTGAATGCGCTCGCTGGGGCGCTGGCCAGGGGCGTCCGCTTCTTCGGCGGCGTCGTTTGGCGCGGGCGGACTCTCGACGCCCGCATTGTCGGCGGCGGAACCCTGTGGAGGAGTGAACTCGCTCAGGACGGATTCTTGGTGGAGCGAGTCGGAGGGCGACGAAATCGCGGGCCGCTCAGGCTGCGATTCCGTCGTTTCGTTTTCGGCGGACATACTTCAAACACAACGTGAGGACAAGAAAAACAGCCCCCGATGGGCTGCGACGGACCGCGCAAGTGTAACTTGCCGGTTGTGAAGGGTGCAACGGGGTGGTGAGCGTTGGCGGGCCGATCAGTTTTTCAAATTGGGGCGCCATGCCCACGTCTGCGTGGGCATGAAGAGCCCGGAATCCGCATGGCCACGTCGGAGGACCTCCGTGGCCATGGCACCCCATCTTAATTTACTGATTGGCCCTGGGGAGCGTTGGCGGCAGCCATTTAGTGTAGACATCTCGCTGGAGCGAGAGGGCTACACTTGCGCCTTGCGGTTATTTCGAGTCCGTGGTGATAGCGGCGTTTTGGCGTTCGAGGCGGTCTTGGACGCCGGAAATGAGCCGGGCGGCGTTTAGCTGATAGACCTTTTTCAGCACCTCGTCGGGCAGGTCGAGCCCATAGATGTTCCACAGGCCTTGCGGGGGGTATTGGTCTTCGGCGTAGGGGAAGTATTCATCGCGGGTTTCCAGCATCCGCCAGTGGGGGGCGAGGCGCTTGGCGTCGCGCGGGCCGTCGCTGCCATTGAGAATGCGGTCTTGGTATTTCAGGAAAAACTCACGGGCAGTGAACGGCTGGCGGCCGAGCTCGGCGATGCGGGCCGAGATGTCCACGTAGAGGTTCGGATGCTCGTCGAGCCAGCGGCCAAGTTGGCCGAGGTTCTCGGCTTCGTTGGCCATGTGGGCGGCAATGAAGTTGGTGTGCGGGTGACGGCCGACGACGCGCATCAGCGCTTCAAGCAGCTCGTCGTGGCTGGGCAGTCCGGGTTTATTGAATGACCAGTCAGGATGGCGCTGCAACTCTTCCCAGCGTTCGTTGAAGCGGTCGATCGGCTGCCAAAAGGCCATCGGGTCGGCGGCGTGGATAAGGATGGGAAAGCCGAGGCGGCCGCAGGCTTCCCAGATGGGATCGAAGCGCGGGTCGTCCACGCGGATGAGCGAGCCATCGGCATTGCGGTAGACGAGGCCGAACTCCTTGAAGATTTTGAGGCCGGAGGCGCCTCGCTGTTTGGCGTCTTCGAGTGCGGCGACCATCGTGCGGGCGAAGTCGGGGCGATTGACGTCCCAGGTCGCGTAATCCTCTTTGGCGCCGGCGCCCTGCCAGGCGAGGGTGGCAAAGATCACGAACCGGTCGCGGTACTTCGTCCAGAGGAATTGCTTGTGCTCTTCGAGGCGGTCGCCCAGTTCGCCGTCGAGGCTGATGCAGACGGCGATGTTCTGGTTATCGAGCAGGCGGACGAACTCGTCGAGCGATTCCTGCGTCTGGCGAAGCTTCTTGCGCTCGTGCGTGTGGACGTCAACCGCTGGGTATTTTGCCCGGGAAGGGCGGTGCTCGGGGAGGACGAGCATGGAGCGCGGCCGGAACTGGTCGAGGGCGAGGGGGCGGCCGTCTTGGCCGTCGAGGGGCTGTTGGGCGAAGAGGGTTGTTTCTCGCAGAGGCGCGGTGGCGCAGAGGAAGAAA
>JAICUM010000541.1 GCA_025935855.1 Pirellulales bacterium
CGGAAGGCTGATGAACAGATAGAGGCAGCCGAGGATTCCAATCGTCCCCACGATCGGAGCCGCGGGCGTGCGGAACTTGCGCTCCGTCTCCGGCTCGCGGCGGCGCAGAACGAGCATCGCGGCGCACACCGCGACGAACGCGGCGAGCGTTCCCGCATTGGCCAGGGCCGCAATCGACGCCAGCGGAATTAGGCCGGCGAACACCGACGTCACGACGGCCGTGAACAAGGTGATCCGAACAGGCGTGCCGCGTGCCGACACTCGGGCAAGGCTCGGCGGAAGGAGGCCGTCGCGGGCGACTGTGAAGAAGATCCGGCTCTGCCCGTAGAAGAAGGCGAGGATCACCGTCGGCAACGCGATTACCGCCGCCGCGCCGAGGATTCGGGCGGCCCACGGCTTGCCGATTTCGCGCAGGATCAGTGCCAGCGGCTCCGGGCTATTGGCGAAGCCGGAGGTGGCGACGGCGCCGATCGCTGCCGCTGCAACCGCCATGTAGATGGCGACGCAAACCAGCATCGACCCGACGATCCCGATTGCAAGGTCGCGGCTGGGGTTCTTGGCTTCCTCCGCCGCCGTCGCGATGGCGTCGAATCCGTAGAAGGCGAAGAAGATGATCGCCGCCGCGGCCATAACTCCAACCTCAGATCCCGACGGACCGCTGCGCGGGAATCCGTAGGGCATGAAGGGATGGAAATGATCGGCGTTGAAGACCGGCAGGGCGACCGCGATGAACAGCGCCAGCGCCGCCATCTTGATGAGGACGAGGATGGCGTTGAGCGTCGCGCTCTCGCGCGTTCCGGCGATGAGCAGGCCGGCAACTACCCAAATGATGAAGATCGCAGGAAGATTGATGACCCCGCCGAGCTCGGGCCCCTGGACCAGCGCACTCGGCAGCCCGAGCCCGACCGACTGCAGGAAGCCTGCGGCATAACCTGACCAGCCGACCGCCACCGCGCTCACCACCAACGTATATTCGAGGATCAGCGCAACGCCGATCATCCAGGCGATCAGCTCGCCGAAGACGACGTAGGAGTAAGTGTAAGCCGAACCCGACGCTGGGATCATCGTCGCGACCTCGGCGTAGGCTAGCGCGGCACAGGCGCAGATGACTCCGGCGATGGCGAAGGAGAGGATGACGGCAGGACCGGCCTTCCCCGCGCCGACGCCGATCAGGGTCAGGATTCCGGTGCCGACGATCGCGCCGACGCCGAGCGCCACCAGATGCGGCCAGGACAGGGACTGCTTCAGCCGATGCTCGGCGGGCATGTCCTCCCGGGCGACGACGGCCTTGCGGACGTTCCAATTCTTCATGCGTTTTTGCTCCCCCTCCCCTCAATTCGGTGAGTAGCGGAGCAAATGCCGATCGCGCAATGCATCGCACGAGAGCGGAGAGAGCCTTAAGTTCATTAAGTTCACGGAGAGCAGCGCTTTTGGTGTGAACTTAGCGGTGGGCGAGCTTGCCAGATTCGACCGGGGAACGCAGACTTGCGGCGGCGCCATGCGCCCAGCCAAGCACGTGAAATCCAAATAGGAAAGCGGTTGGGCGGCTTTTTCGTTGTGCCGCGCTTGTGGCAGCTTTCGACCCATTGCAGACATTAGCTTGGTCCGACACAATTCGACGCATGCTGGACTATCTGAGCAGACCCTCCATTCAGCTCGGCCTGACAGCCCTCCTCTTGCTTTGCGGCTTCGCCATTGGGCCCATCGTGAACGGATTAGGTCGTCACTTCGACACTAAGTTAGTTGCGGAATGGGCCCTTGCTCTGCTTCTCCTGATTGGATCGCCGATCTTGATTGCTCGCGCATTTCGAACCGGAGCGGTGGGATCGCGAATGGGAACGGTGACGAGGGACCGCCAGCCGCCAATCTTTTGGATGACGGTTGTCGGCTACGGCATTGCTGGCGTTGGAGGACTTCTCTTCCTGTTGCGCTTGTTATTGGTGGGCCCCTAGCGTCCGCTTTCCACCCATTCCTGCCACTAGCGTAGAGTCAGCTTTCGACCCATTACAGACAGTAGCCCAGTGGCAGTTTTCCACGCGTTGTCGAAATTCGGCTCGCGAACGGCACTAAAGAAAGACCGGAAGCGGCCTTCCACTGCTCTCGGTCTGGCGCACGAGTAGCTCCCCGCCAATGTTCCAAGTCATGTAACTTCGGAAATCGCCGGCGACGGCACTTTCCCGTCAGTACGCGCTCAATAAGCTAGGCGGCCCAGCCGATGTGGTCAGGCTGCAGTTGCCAGCTGAGCCCGATGTTCAGGTTCACGCTGACGTTACCCACGAATGACCCGTGCGGTTCCCCGAGCAGGTCGACGATCGTCCCAGCATCATTTCGCCACAAGATGTCGTCAAAGTTGTCGTGGTTGTAGTCACCAGTTCCGAGAACGTGCCAATCAGGACCCGGATTGAGGTTGAAGTTGCCATTACTAACGAATGCGCCGTTTGGCTGCCCCAGAAAGTCGACGACGGTGCCCTCGTCACTTCTCCAGAGAATGTCATCCAAGCCGTCGCCATTGAAATCGCCCGTGCCGACGATGTGCCAATCAAGCCCAGGGTTCAGGTTGAAGTTGACGTTGCCAATGAATGCGCCGTTGGACTGACCGAGTAGATCCACGACAGTGCCGTTGTCGCTTCTCCAAAGGATATCGTCCAACCCGTCCCCATTGAAATCGCCAGTGCCCGCAATATGCCAGTCGAGCCCCGGGTTGAGGCTAAAGTTTGGGTCCGGGACGAATGGCGCGTCAGGTACGTCGACGATCGTTGCGTCCGGAGCGCCTGCTAGCCACACGGTCGTACCACCATCAACGTTCCGCAGGAGGACATCGGTTCGGGAGTCACCATTGAAGTCACCCGTCCCGGCGAGGCTCCAACCGGCGGGCAGCGCAGCCGCCCCCTCAAAGTCGGGCTGAAAGCCGGCGCTGATGGTCTGGAGCCGTGCCACGATGCCGTCGAAAAGTATGTCCTCCCGGCCATCGCCGTTGAAATCGCCGAGCCCGACGATTGCACTGTCCGGGTTCCAATTGAGCGTAGGCCCGGGCGTGAACCCCCCAGTTTCAGTCCCGTAGAAGAACAGGGCTGCGCCGGTTGAATCCCGAAACAGAATGTCGCTGCGGCCGTCGCTGTTAAAGTCACTCGAGGGGTCGGACCTGAGCAGCAACTCGACTCCTCCGGATGGGCTCGCCTCCGCCACGAGCTTTCCCGGGAGTATGGAATCGAATGTTAGCGAACCCCCACTGTAGTAAAGCGTGTCTCCAGAGCGGACGAAGCTGAATGCCGGGAGTGTGGCGTCGCGAAAGATAATCCGATCCCCTTGGCTGAAATCGGCGATGGCGATGCCGCTCATTTCTGCGGCCGTGCCAATGAAGGTGTCATTGCCCGGGCCGCCC
>JAICUM010000179.1 GCA_025935855.1 Pirellulales bacterium
CGAACTCGCGCACCAAATAGTCGAAGTGCTTCTGCCCGAAGACCAGAAAATGGTCGAGGCACTCATGCTTGATGCTCTGGACGAATCGCTCGATGAAGGCGTTTTCGTTCGGCGCCCGAAACGCCGTCGCGCGAATGCTCGCGCCGTGCTCTTTGACCACCTCGTCGAAGGCGTTCTGGAATTTGCAGTCATTGTCGCGCATAACGAGCTTGGCCTCGAGACCTGTTGATGCGAGCTGCTCGAAGAAGCTGTTGGTTTGCTCTGTGATCCAGCTCCGCCCCATGCTGAACGTGCAAGGCGACGTGATCACGCGACGGGTCGCCACGTGTATAAAGGCCAGCGCGTACGCCTGCTTGACGCCCGTTCGGGTCAGCACCCGCTTGCTGAAGAAGTCGCATTGCCAGAGGGTTTCGGCGTGCGCCTTCAGGAAGGACTCCCAGGTCCCCTCGCCCCGCTTCGGTCCCGGATCATGGCCAACTTCGCGGAGGATGTTCTTGACGGTCGTCTTCGAGGGAGGCTTCATGCCTAGCTTCTTGATCTCGCCAAGAATGCGGGTGTAGCCCCAATTCGTCTCTCGCGCCATCTTGAGGATCAGCTCTCGGATCTCTTCGCTGGTCTTAGGCCGCCCCATTTTCCGCGGCGGTTTGTCCCCGTCTTTCTTCTTGTTGTTCTTCCAGCGGAGGTAGGCGGCGTAGGTGACGATCGTGATCATCAGCCGCAGCTTCGTCCCCACGGCTTCCCCCAGTTCGAGTAGCTTGTCCCGTTCATGGGGCTTCAGCACGACGCGGGACCTGGGCACCCGGCTTCGCAGCATCTCATTCTCCGCCTTGAGGAACTCGATCTGGCGGATGAGCTCATTCCGGGTGCAGCGGGCCAGCAGGAAGAGCAGGGGCTGGAAGAGCCGCGGCATGGCGATAAAATTCGAGTAGTTCTTGGCTGAAATCGTGGGGTGACAGACTTTTTGTACCCCGCTGAATCGCCGGGAACAGTGGCGCAGTACCTCTTACGATCAGGTTCATGAGTGCGTCGCTGCACTTCGTCGGCATGATCGATAGATCTTCTCATCGCCGACGTAGCTGTTAACTGACGGGTCTGGTTTCCGAACGACCAGCGACAACAGCCGCGGGTTAACAGTCGTGCGGCTTGGCGCGTTAACTCGCCTGCGGCATTTCCGTAAGGGGTTGCTTTCGTTCTGAAGGCGACCGAATGGGACTCGAACTCGGTAAGTCCCTTACCCGAAATGACTTCGGCGATCCGCTCTCGCGCGCATCGTTACGAAGAGGGTTGTGTACGGGGAGCTGAATGGCTCCTGAATCCCGAGGAATCTTTGGTTCCTCGGGATTTTTTTGTTTGCGGAGGGATGGCGAAAAGCCCTCATCTCCGGCCCCTCTCTCCGCCACGGCGGATCTTCGACCAAAGGGAGAGGGGAGACAATTAATTTAGGGGGCTGCGCTTGGTTAGGTGGTTTTGTATTCCTGGTCGTGGTTGATGCCGGGCATGGGGACGGGGTATTTGCCGTCGGCGTCGGGCATGACGGGGGCCGGGCCTTTGAGGGTGAACTCGCCGACGTTGCCGGCCATGTCGTGGGGGCATTCGAGGATTTGCTCGTAGGTGATTTCGTCGCCGGTGTGGGCGGCCATGCGGCCCATGTTGGAGACGAGACTAGCGCGCACGCCGCGTTCGACTTCGTTGTAGGGCTCGTTGCGGACGATGGCTTCGAGCAGGTCTTTCCACTCAAGGACGTACGGGTTCTCCTCGGGCTGCGGGAAGGCCCAGATTTGCGCGGCGCGCTGCTGCTTCTGGTCCTTGAACGTCCGGACTTTGCCAGGAGTGTGGCTGGCGGTGCTGACGATGGCGGAGCCCTTCGAGCCGTGGACGACGCTGGTGAACTCGTTACGGCAGCCGATCATGGTGCGGCCGTAGTAGAAGTACTTGGTGCCGTCCTCGAAGGTGTACTCGACGGAATAGTTGTCGAAGTTTTGATCGACGTAGTCATTGCGGTAGTGGCGGCCGCCGAGGGCTTGAGCCTTGATCGGCCAGGCGTTCTTCATCCAGCAGACTTCGTCGATCTGGTGAATGTAGAAGTCGTTGAAGAGACCGCCGCTGGCCCAGATGAAGCTGTGGAAGCGCTCGATCTGCCAGGGGAGCTCGTCGCGGTCCTTCGGCTTGCGGGTGGAGAAGCAGGAGCCGACGGGGCCGTGCATGCGGTAGGCGCGCATGGCGATGAGGTCGCCGATTTCGCCGTCGGCGATGCGCTTGTGGAGCTCCTGGCGACCGCGGCAATGGCGGACCATGAGGCCGACGCCGGCCTTGATGTTCTTGGCGTCGGCTTGCTTGGCGAGCTCGAGAAGCTCCTTGGCTTTGATCGAGTCGGCGCAGAGCGGCTTTTCCATGAAGACGTTCAGGCCGCGCTCGATGGCATAGCGGAAGTGGAGGCCGCGGAAGGCGAGCGGAGTGGCGAGGATGACGACGTCGCCGGGATTGAGGACGTCCATCGCCTTTTTGTAGGCGTCGAAGCCGATGAATTTGCGATCGTCGGGGACGTCGAAGGCATTGGGCTTGGTTTGCGTTGCCTGCGAGAGGGCGTTGAAGCTTTCGGCCAGCCGATGTTCGAAGAGGTCGGCCATGGCGACGAGCTTGATGGGATAGGTGGAGGCAGTGATGGCGTCCATGACGGCGCCGGTGCCACGGCCGCCGGCGCCGACGAGGGCGAGCTGGATGGCGTGGCCGTTGCCGGATTGGGCGAAGACGTGGGGGAGCTTCATGGCGCCGAGGGCCGAGGCGGCGCCGGCGACCTTGATGAAATGACGACGATCGGCGTGGCGTTCTTCAGGAGCCATGATCTGAATCCTCGCGGTTGGTGACGTCCGCAGCGCGAACGAGTGTGGTCAACGGGTAAAAGCTAAATTGGTCGGAGGCTGAATCAGTTATGGATTTGTTTGCTTAGGATATTAACCAATCCCTCCCCTAGCCCCTCCCTTCGAGGGAGGGGGATTTTTCTAGTGCAGGTCGGTGGAGCTGTTCCAGTAAAAGTACATTTCTTCGGCGGAGGGGATTTCCTTGGGCCGGACCAGGCGGAAGCCGAGCCATTGGGCGTCTGTAAGATACCACACGCTCTTGGGAAGCTGGGGATCTTGCTGTTGCCAGGCGGCTTCGGAGCCAATGCGGTAGGCCGACCGCAGTTGTTCCGGGTCGCTGGCCCAGCCGCCGCCGCGCACGGTGCGCGGGTACAGCGAATCGGGGCGAACGAACGGATCGACGGCCGGCGTCGGCAGTCGTTTGAAGTAGTCGGGGAGGTACTTGTCGGCCGTCCATTCCATGACGTTGCCGTGCATGTCGTACAGGCCCCAGGGGTTCGGCTTCTTCTTGCCGACCTTGTGATACTTCTCTTCACTATTATCTGCGTACCAGGCGTATTGGCCTAGTTGTGCCGGGTCGTCGCCGAAGGAATAGGCGGTGTTCGTGCCGGCGCGGCAGGCGTATTCCCACTCGGCTTCGGTGGGAAGCCGGTAAAAATGGCCGGTTTGGGCGCTGAGCCACTCACAGTATTTGTTGGCGCCGTGCTGCGTCATCGAGATGGCGGGGAAGCCACGTTGGCCCATGCCGAAGCTCATCTCGGTGTAGGGGGCGGTGGGGGAGGTGACGGCGTCAACATCGGAGTGGATTGCGGGGTTGTAATCTTTGCGGGCTCCGTTCTTGAAGCGGTCCACCGGCGTGATCATGAAGGGCTCGTACTCGTCCCAGGTCACTTCGTATTTGCCGATCCAGAAGGGGGAGAGCTTGACCTTGGATTGCGGACCTTCGTTTGGCTGGCGGCCGGGTTCGGCGTCCGGGCTGCCCATGAGGTAGTCGCCACCTTTGATGGCGATCATGTGGTAGGCAGCGCCGGTTTGGGAAATTTTTGAAGAGTAGTCCGCGAAGGCGGATTCTTTCTTGGACTGGGCGACGATCTTATCGCGCAAGCGCTGGACGAGGGCGAGGTCGTCGGAGGACGGCTGGCCGGCAGGCTTTGGCGCTTGCGGTTTGAGCATGACGTTCGTCGGCCAAATGGCGCCTTGAGCGATCCAGAGACGGAGCGCTTCGGCGTCGGCTTTCGGGAGGGGCCTGGCGTTCTTGGCGGGCGGCATGACCTGCGGGTCGTCGGCCGAGAGGATGGTGAGGGCGTAGAGCGGGCTGTCCTTGGGCTTAAAGGGGATGAGGGCGGGCGGGTTCGTTCCGGTTTCGAATGCCTGCTTGCGGGTGGTGAGATCGAAGTCGCCTTTTGGTTTGTCGCCGGAATGGCAGGTGAGACAGGCTGATTCGAGGATTGGCTGGACGTTTTTGACGAAGTCGATGCGGGGCTGCACTTCGAGCTTGGCATCGGCGGGCCATTTGGCGCCTTCTTCGATCCACTTCTTCAAGAGCGACGTTTGCGACGGGTCGAGCGGCGCGCCCTCGGGCGGCATGAGGTGTTCGTCGTCCTTGGGGAGGACGGTGAGCGCGTAGAGCGGGCTCTTCGTGGGCTGGCCGGGGATGAGTGCGGCGCCGTTGTCACCGCCTTTGGCGGCGGCGGCGAGGGAATCGAGCCGCAGTTTGCCTTCGGCTTTTTCGGCGTTGTGGCAGTGGAGGCAGGCGGATTCGAGGATCGGCTTGATTTGAGTGTCAAAATCGACGGCGGCTTGCACGCGCGCTGCTGCGATCGTGAACAAGCTGCAAGTGGCGAGCAGTCGCCAGAGGAGCGTTCGCGTTGAGCGCGTGGAGATACTCAATGGAGATGCACGCCGGGGTGGATGGATGCCGCGAGGGGGTCGGAAGTCTTTTGCGACTGGAGAGATTCCTTTCGAGTGCGCGATCGCTAGTCGCAAAAGACTCCCGACCCCGTTCGTTGCTCCCACCTATTTAACCAGCTTGGACGAGGCGAATCTACCGCGGAGTTCGGTGCAAAGTTGCCTTGCGTGCAACTTTGCGCGAAGCGGCAAGTGCGGCTTTCAGTGGTACAGAGTTGAGATGACGGGCGGTTAACGCGTGCTGCTGTCGCCTTTGGCGCGGCCGATCGTCGTTTCTGACGACTCGGAATCGTCGAGGGACGGTTGCTCCTCGACGGCGGCAGCTTGTGCTTTGTCGGCTTTCATTTTGACTTCGCGCAGTTGCTGCAGGATGGAGCGCACGAACTCTGTGCCGGAGGCGGCTTCGTGCTGGGCGGTTTCGGCTTCGGCTTTGGCGTTCTCGGCGGCCTTGCGCTCGGCGATTGCCAAGGCGTGGGCTTGCTTCGCTTCGAGGCCGCTCAGCTCGGCGGCTTCTTTGGTGGCTTCGAGCACGGCCATGCGCTGGGCGACAACGAGTTGCTGGCGGGCCAGCTCAACCTGCGCTCGCTCGGCGGCGGCCTTCTTGGCGTTCGCGGCGGTGAGCGCGGCGGCTGCGGCGGCGGAACGGCGATTGACGTCGGCGCGGGCATCGGCCAGTTCGTGCTGCTGGATGCCGAGTGCTTCGCGCTGACGGACGACTTCCTCCTTCGCGAGCTGAGCGGCGCCGAGCGAGCTCTCGGCGGCTTCCTTTTCGAGCTTGGCCGAGGCGATCGCGGCGTTGGCGGCGTCCTGCTCCTGGCGGGCGGCGGCGCGTTCGGTGGCGATCAGCTCGCGGAGTTGCTCGGCTTCACCCTGGGCCTTCTCGGCGAGCTCGCGGTCCTCACGCGCCTGGGCGGCGGTGCGCTTCACGTCGTCGACGAACGTGCGCGCGTCGGCGGCTTCGGCCTTCACCGCTTCGGCGTCGGCGAGAAGTTGGCGGGCGGCGGCGACTTCGCGGTCGCGCTGGTCGCGGTCGGCTTTGAGACGTTTCGCCATCCCCTTCGCCTCGGCCAGTTGGGCATGGGCGGCGTCTAAGTGGGCTTTGGCCTGGGCGAGCGCTTCCTCGCCGCGAGCGCGCTGCTCTTCGGCTGTTTGGCGTTCGCAGCGAGCGTCGGCCAGGTCGAGCTCGGCGGCCTGGCGGTCGAGGCGGGCCTGATCGCGAATGACGGTTGCGTCGTCCTTGAGTCGCTGGGCCTGGGCGAGCGTCTCCTTCGCGCGGAGTTGTGCCTTGAGCGCGGCGTCGCCGGCCGCTTTGGCTTCGCGGCGGGAGGCTTCACACTCGCGCTTGTAGCGGGCGGAGAGGGTCCGCAGGCGGACGAGCTCCGCTTCATTGCAGCCGGCCAGGGCGGCGATGCCAATGACCAGGAAAATCTTGAGGGCGCGGTTCATCGAGATTGCTCAGGGAGGGAACTTGGGGGGAGGGCGAATCTCTGCCTACTGCATCGACCTGCCGGGCTGCGGAGAATGAAACGAGGGCCACGACGCGACGCAGCCAGCAAAACTGCGAAAACCGGTACGGCGAAGAGAGCGGCTGGCATTCGCGTAACTAGGCGAAAACGCGGGATCCGCTCGGCGGGCGGACAGAATGTCCACGTGCCGCAAGCCGCATCGAGCCACGGCTTCGGCCTGCAGGCCGATCATGAACGATTGTTAAGCGAGGCGGATGTTATCGGCCAGATGACCGAGGCCCGTTCGGCGCCGCCGTTGCGGCGGCACGACCGTGAAGGCGATTGCCATCGCAGCGACAATCGCGCACGCAGGAGGTTCAGGCACGGCGAGAGAGGCGGGCGTCGCGGACGGGAAGGCGCCGAAGCCGGCTCTCCAATCGGCTAACTGGCTTCCGTTGAGTGGCGTGCCGGCGGCGGCGCGCTGCCATTGGAGCAGGTCGGCGCCGTCCACCACGCCGTCGTTGTTGAAGTCGGCCGGCGGCGAAACGAAGAAGACGTTCGTTTGCAGATCCTGGATCGAGGTATTGGCCCGCAAGATGTCTGAAAGCTTCAGATGGTCGAGATCAATAATCGCGGCGATCTGGGGATTGAGCACACTGCCCGAGTAGAGGCCAGCGGCGGCGGCGCGGTAGAAGAGCCGATCGCCGTCGCGTAGGCGCTGGAACTGGCTTTCGATTTCGGCTTTGAGGAGGGGGCCGACACTGGCGCCGGCGACGTGGTTCTCGGCCAGCATGCCGACCCAGGCGTCGATGTTGTTGATGTCGTTGTTGTAGATCGCGGCCAATGCGGCGGCGGTGGCGGCATCAGTGGGAATGTTCGCGAAGCTGCTGACGGTGAGCTTCCGGCTGGCGGCCAGATTGCGGTAGTCAGGCAGGCCCACGTCGCGGCCGCGCTGAATGTTGAGTGCGGCGAGGTCGAGTCCGCCGGCGCCGGGAGGGCCAAACAGGAAGTTCCGCAGGTCGTCGACAACCTTCAGGTCGATTTCCTGGGACGTCTGGTTGGCGGCGCCCTTGAGCAAAAGATCGAGATTTTGGGGGTTATCGGCCAGGATGTGCGGGTTGTAAAAGCCGTCGCGTACGCCGACGTTGCCGAGGTTCACGCCGGCGCTATCGATCATCTGCAATTGCGGGGAGACCATGCTGTGGCCCATGCGAAAGGCGGCGTGGGCGAAGGCGGTCGTCACCGACGCATCCATTTGCGAGTTGTAGCTGTAGCCCTCGGCCTTGGGAACGCTTGAGCCGACGCCTAGGAGCGCCGGAAGGAACTCTCGATAGGTGACGATTTGCACCTCGGCGCCGACGATCTTGCGTGCGAGTTGGTACTGCTCCTCGGCGCTCAACGAGGGCTGCTGCGCGGCGATGACGTCAACTAGCCGGTTGTGCTCTCGCACGAACACGGTGTGGAGCGAGCTGAGGAGCGGGTTCTCATTGGCGCGGATGTCGCCCGCCAGGAAGAGATCGGTATTGGGGAGCGGCCCATTGTTTTCGACCGGAAGGCCGGCGGCGTTCAGAGGCAAGAGGCCGCCGCTGCTAGTCAAAAGCTTGGCGCCGGCGCCGCCGTCGGTTCGGAGTGCGGCGGCTCGCGCGGCGCTCGAGCCATAGACGGTCGATGCGTCGAGGTAACTGGTAACTTCGTTGATGGGAGTTCGACCGCTCGTTGAACCGCGCGACGGCGGCAGGTCCACGTAATTCGCGCGGGTGAACGGAATCGGATTGGGACCCAGCGGATCATTCGGGTCGTTAATCGCGATCGGCGCTGTGCCGTTCACGTCGTCGCCGTCGCTGGTGGTCGTCAGGTCGGTATCGTGGCTGACAAACTGCCCCCAGGCCCACGCGAAGTCCGACAGATTCCGAGCGCTGGGGATGCTTTGCGACTGTGCGAACAAGGCGTTGCTGATCGTGCGGGCGTTGGCGCGCGTGGCGTCGGTGATCATGTCGCCTTGGCTGTCGATGAATTTGGACGAATAGCCAAAGCGGATCATGGGCGTATTGGCCGATCCGCGCGTAGGAGTAAACGTGTTGTTGGCGGTCCCATCGAAGGTGCGATCTTCGGCGCTGGCCGTGAGTGACGAGGCGACCGTGAGGATGAATAGGAGCGCGGTCGTAGGAGGCCGATGGGACATGAGGAGATCCAGCGGGACAGGGTGGGAGACGCCAATTGAGGGGGATTATTCCATAGTGCTCCGATGCAGTCTAGTTTTCCTCGCGTTCCGCCGTTTCGTGGGGATGGAGCTCATGTGCCGGAGAGATGTCGCTGAGATAGGCGGCCGGCCAAAATCGCTGGGCTTTAAGGCAGACTAATTGAGCCGCGAAGCGGCGGCAGCGCCTAGCCGTGGGCGTCAGCCCACGGTGGGGCATGCCGAACACCGGCGAGCCGCGCAGCGGCGGCACTCTTTCGCCGCTGCGCGGCTGGGAAACGCAATCGCTGGGGGATGGAGATTCGCACGGGAAGGCGGAAGGGGTCGGGAGTCTTTTGCGACTGGAGATATCTAGCGACTAAGCAAATCGCCAGTCGCAAAAGAC
>JAICUM010000623.1 GCA_025935855.1 Pirellulales bacterium
ATGGAGACGCTCAGCCCCGAGTTTGAAAACGACCAGAAGCGATATGGACAAGGCTTGGAGGAAGCCAATCGCCACTACAAGCAGATGCTGGAATATCTCGCGACGGAAAACCGCACGCTGGCCAAGAACGAGGCGACGGCCAAGCAGCAATCCCGCGAAATGAAGGAAGCGCTTACGGCGATCGAACAGCAGAAGGAAGCGCAGATCAAGGAGTGCCAGGGCAACCTTGACAAGGCGAAGAGCGATCTGGCGGCGGAGCGGGTCAAGTTTGAAGAAGACCGCAAGAAGATGGCGGCCGAGCAGGAGAAGATGAAGGCGGACCTGGCGAAGCGGCAGGCCGCGCTAGACGAATCCACCGCCAAGAGCAATGCGGAGATTACGCAGTTAAAGAATACTGTCAGTAGTCGCGAGCAGGACATCGACAAGCTGAAGGAAGGTCTGCCCAGCGCCGACGTGTTCGCGCAGCCGGCGGACGGCCGCATCACCTGGGTCGATCAGAAGGAAATGAAGGTTTGGATTGATCTGGGTTCGGCGGACGGACTGCGGCCGCAGGTGACGTTCAGCGTGGCCGAATCGGGGACGGCCGATGCCGAGGCGGCGAAGAAGAAGGGAAGCATCGAGGTCATTCGCGTTCTGGACGCGCACATGGCGGAGGCGCAGATCACGTCGGACGACGCCAAGAAGCCGCTGATGCCGGGCGACAGGATTTACAGCCAGGTGTGGGACCGCGGCCGGCAGGTGGGCTTCGGGATCGCGGGCTTCATCGACATCGACAAGGACAAGCGCAGCGACTTGCAACAGCTCAAGGACATCATCGCCGCGAACAACGGCCGCGTGGATGCGGCGCCGGATAAGTCGGGCCAGCAGGTCGGCAAGCTGCGCGTGGACACTCGGTACCTGGTGCTCGGCAAGTATCCGGACGGAACGATGCCGGTGGACGGGGAGCTTCGCAAGAGTTGGGTGCAGCTTGGCGATGAAGCCCAACGCTTGGGCGTGCAGACGATCGGGCTGGAAGAGTTCCTGAAGCTGATGGGCTGGCGCGTGGACACGCGGACGGTGAATCTGGGAGCGGGTTCGCGCAGCGAGGACTTCCCGCCGAAGAAGGTCGGCGACGTGCTGCCGCAGCCGCCGACGCAGCCAACGGGGATTTTCAAGCCGCGGCTGCCGAAGGTGAGCTATTAGGCTTAGGGCGGAGAGCCGTTCCAAACAATTGAGTGCCGGGTGCCACTGGCATCTTGCCAGTGAGAAGTGGCAAGCGAGTACCCAGTTCAGCACTGGCAAAATGCCAGTGGCACCCGGCGTCTATAGCGACGATGCGAGATCTTTAGCGCCGCAGACATAGTCGATCGCTTCGGCGAGCGTGTTGCCGATCAACGCGACTTCTTCTTCGCTGGCCACGAGCGGCGGCATGACGACGATCACGTCGCCAAGGGGCCGCAGCCAGACGCCGCCCGCCGTCGTGCGTTTGCAGACGTGATATCCGCGACGCTCCTTCGCTGGATAGGCCGCGCCGGTGGCTCGGTCGGCTACTAGCTCGACGCCGGCGATGGCGCCGAATTGGCGAATCTCGCCGACGTGCGGATGCTCGGCGAGCGGCGCCACGGCGCGGGCCAACATTTCCGCCAGGCGCGGGACGGTGGTTTCCACCATGCGGCCTTCGGCCAGCAGATCGAGCGACGCCAGCGCCGCCGCCGCGGCGAGCGGATTGCCGCCGAAGGTGTGGCCATGATGGAACGTGACGCCTGTGGTGTAATCGCCGAGGAAGGCGTCGTAGATTTCATCCGTGGTGATCGTGGCGGCCATCGGCAGAGTACCCGCGGTAAGGCTTTTACCGAGGCACAGCAGGTCGGGCGTGACGTTCTCATGTTCGCAGGCGAACATGCGGCCGGTGCGGCCGAACCCGGTGACGATTTCGTCGGCGATGAGCAGCACGTCGTAGCGATTGGTGAGCTCACGCACGCCGCGCAAGTAGCCGGGCGGCTGCAGGATCATGCCGGCGGCTCCTTGGAGGAGCGGCTCGATCACCAGGGCGGCGATTTCTTCGTGCCGCTCGACGAGCAGTTTTTCAAGCGCTGCCAGGTGAACTTGGGCATCGCCGCGGCGGCGATCTGGCGGCGGCAGGCGGACGACGTCGAACAGCAGCGGTTTGTAGAGGGCGTGGAAGCGCTCGATGCCGCCGACGGCGGTGCTGCCGAGCGTGTCGCCGTGGTAGGCGCTGTCGAAGGCGACGTATTTTTGCTTCCGCGGCCGCGGTGTTTTCGCTTGCTTCCAGTATTGAAAGGCGATTTTCAGGGCGGCTTCGACGGCGCAGGCGCCGTCGCTCGAGTAGAAGACGTGATTCAGCTCGCCGGGCGCTAACTGGGCGAGCCTGCGGGCGAGTTCGGTGGCGGGAACGTTGCTCATGCCGAGCGTCGTGGCGTGAGCGATTTTGTCCAGTTGGTGGGCAATCGCCGCTTGGATTCTCGGATGGCCGTGGCCGTGCAGGTTGCACCAAAGGCTGCTCACGCCGTCGAGGTAGCGGCGGCCGTTGATGTCGACGAGCCAGCAGCCCTCGCCGCGATCGATGACCATCGGCTCGTACTCGGCCATCTGGGTGAAGGCGTGCCAGAAATGTTGGCGGTCCCAGGCGGTGAGCTCGGCGGGGGTGGGCATTGGACGATTGATTGCGGATTTGGGATTGGCGATTGGGGATTGCGGATTTGCGGAGGGCAAGAGGCGTGTATCCGCGACCCGATAGGGGAGCGCTCCCCAAGCGGGTGGCGGC
>JAICUM010000092.1 GCA_025935855.1 Pirellulales bacterium
GCCAAAGGCCATAATCACCGCACAGTCTGCCGATTCGGTGCCGAATTCACCCTCCGCCCCGCGGCTGGTCGAACAAACGTTTTTGAAACCTTTTTATTAGTGTAGGTCATTGTAGGTCATGGGTCCGTCAGCCCCAACGTACCAAGGAAGTCTCTGACATCCCGATTCCCCGCAACCTTAAACTATACAAATCCCCGTTTCTCACTGGCGGCGAGTAAACAGGTAACTCTCGAACCCCGCTCCCGCAGCGAGTGTCCTCCGCGTACCTTATTTACGGAGGATAGACCGATGTCCATGCCTGACAACACAATTGAGATTTACCGCGCTATCGGCAATAGCATTAATCGAAAGCTTGAGACTTCACCAAAGCGGGGTACTGTCGTCGCCGCGGTTCACTCCATTTACCGCCGGATGGTCAATGCAGGCAACTCGCTGATCCTGCTAAACAACAGCGGGGACCAATTCGATTGGACGTTTGACGGCGCGGCCATCCTTCGCGCTATCTATGACGCGATGTTTCAGGCTTTATACATCCTTCACGACGAAAAACGAGAGGAAGAGAGGGCCGTAAGGTTCTTTGATTTTCGCATAATCGAAAAGATGCGGATGCTAGAAATCTTCGATCAGCAGCGTACCGGCATGTCACGCCAGCTCGCGAATAGCCCTAAGCGAGCCGTCATTGAAGCTCAGCTAAAGGCAGAATTCCAGCGGGTGAGTAAGAAATACGGAAAGTTCAAGCATCACTGGTATGAAGGTCAGCTAGTTGATCTGGTAAGGCTTACTCCGTGGGAACATGAGTACGAGATTCTGTACAAGCAACTGTCGATGGTGGCGCATGCGTCGCCCGCAACCGTCGCCGAAGGCCACGCCTACACCGGGGAAGTGCTTGTCCAAATGTATTGGACGTTTGCATTTCGCGCGCTCGGCAAGATTGCTGAATTCCACGGTATTGATCTGGACGAAACCGAGCGTGGGGTACTCGACTTGGCAAATGCTTCGGTGTTGGACAAGGGCAGCCGCCGAGGCAAAGCTAGTTAGAGCGCCTATGGCAAAAGCCCCATCTGCGGCTTTGCCTCATCGACCAGCAGCGCTGTTAGTACGCTCAGCGACACGGTTAGCAAGGTCTTGCAGGCATCCTTCAGCCGATCCGTCGTACGATTCCAGACCGTATTGTTTCTGGCGGCGTCTAAGAATTCATGCCTGGCCCAAGAAATACTCAGGATTCTGGCCACTGGACTATCGCTGCCGCGAGTAGTCACATCCACAACTTGAGCCAATCCTGCTTTGGCCAAGCAATTGGAAATGGTACTAGGTTGGATGAGTCCGCCGTCCGCGGAGAACCCACCAATCAGCTCCGCAAATGGTGGGTCATCGGCAGACCGATAACCCACCCTTGTGTCTTCTCTGTAGCGTGCAAAAGAAAAACGTGCCATGAATCCTTTGCAGCCTCTTGCCACGAGGCCTTCCGCTCGACGCCACCAATCCTCTCATCCGCGTCATCCGTGTAATCTGCGGTCACTTCTATCCTCAACCCACCTCCGCAACTCGGCGCGCGGCCAAAAAAATCCCTCTGTCAAGGGTGGCTAAAAATGTCTGCTGCAATTCACTCGTCGTTCTGCTATAGTGCGGCCTTCAACTGAACAAAGGAGCACTACCATGTCCGAACTCGGCCGACCCTGCATTCTCGACGATCAAAAACGATCCGAAATCTGCGACCTCGTCTCCGCCGGCCATTCCGTGGCCGCCGTCGCCCGCTTGATGGGCTGCAACGTCAAAACCATTCGCCGCCATGCCCTGCGCGACGAACGCTTCGGCCGCCTGCTGCGCGCCGCCGAAGTCGCCGCCCAAAACGATCCACTCAAGCTCATGCGCCGCGCCGCCGGCTCCAGTTGGCGCGCCGCCGCCTGGCTGCTGGAACGCACCGAACCAGGGCGATTTGCCAAACAGCCTACCGCCGCCTGTCGCCCAGAGGATGTGGACCGCTCCTTCACCCGCATCATGGACACGGCCCTCGGCCACATCCAAGGCGAAACCGAGCGCCGCAGCATGTACCAGGCCCTGGCCAAGGTGATGGAAGAGGAAACCGTTCAGCTCTTTTTGCCCCCAGCCGCGCGCCGAACCAGCTCAAACCCGTTCGAAGGCATGCACGTGGACGAGCAGCGCATAAAAGATATGCTCGACAGCTTTTCGACGAACAGCGACCCATCGCCGGCGCCAGCAAGCACGCCGCAGCCTCAAAGTAAAGGGCCGACCGCCGGGCCAGGTCGTCCCAAAAACCCACGGTCCCCAAGTGCCACGAACCCAGGGCAAAACACATCGCCGCGAAAGTAACTGAACGACTTTTGGGACGGCGCCCCCCCGTGTCTCAAGTCAGCCCACCTCCCAAAAATCCCAAAACCAAAAAAACGTGCTACCAACGCCTGGCGTGCGGACCGCCGCCAGACGACCCGATGAGCTTAAGGCGAGGTTACAATGACATCTTGCAGCCCGTTTTCGATCGAATGCGAAAACCGGGTTAAACAGTCCTGGCGGCGCCGCTCGTAGGCGCGGGGCATGCCCTTCCGATCGGCGCCACGGCCAAAAACTCAGTGCAATCCTGAATTTGCCGTGACATGCCGCCGGGCAATCGGCCTTTGTTATTGGGAATCAATGACGGCCATGGACCACCAAACGCCAGCCAATGCGGATGAGCTGCTCGGTCAGGCCCAGGCCGGTTCGACCGAATGCCTGGGGCAATTGCTCCAGCTCTATGCCAACTACCTGAAGCTGCTGGTTCTAGCACAGCTCGAGCAAAACCTCCGCGCCCGCGTCAGTCCCTCGGATATTGTGCAGGAAACCTTTTTCGAAGCCCATCGCGACTTCGTGCAGTTCCGCGGCACGTCCTCCGGCGAGTTCGTGGCCTGGCTCCGCCGCATCCTGGTCAACAATCTTTGCCGGGTGGTCGAGAAGCACGTGCTGGCCGAGAAACGCGATGTCCGCCGCGAGGTGTCATTGGAGAGGCTGGCCACGGCACTGGAGCAATCGACCGCTCGGCTTGAAGCGGTGCTGCCCGATCCGGGTCCATCGCCCAGCGCCGGCTTGCACCGCCGCGAGATGGAAATTGTGCTCGCCGACCAGCTCGCCGAGCTTCCCAGCGACTACCGTGACGTCATCGTGCTGCGGCACATTGAGGGCCTTCCGTTCGACGAAGTGGCGCGCCGCATGGAGCGCAGCACTGGCGCCGTCCGCATGCTCTGGCTGCGGGCCATCAAGACGCTTCGCGACGGGCTCGCCGCGCGCGGAATCATATAGCCACGGGATCACAAGTCACCAACGATGCTCGCTCCAAACGACACCACGATCGATGATCGGCAAGGCACGAATGATTTAGCACTCGTGCTCGATCGGTATCTGTGTGAGCTGGAAGCGACCGGCATTCCGCCCGACGTTGACAAACTAGCTGCTGAACACCCCGAGTTGGCCGATGAGCTGCGAGGCTACATTGGCAGCCTGCAAACGCTGCATCAAATGACGGCCGGCTTGCGCGCGCCGGGCCGGTCGTGCGTCTCCGCTGCGGCGGCGCCTTCCCGACGGTTGGGCGACTTTGAAATCTTCCGCGAGATTGGCCGCGGCGGCATGGGCATCGTTTATGAGGCTCGCCAACTGTCGCTAAATCGGCAGGTCGCCCTCAAGGTGCTTCCCTTCGCCATGGTGCTGGACGAGCGGCAGATCGCCCGCTTCCGCACCGAAGCTCAAGCGGCCGCCCAGCTGCACCACCCGAACATCGTGCCCGTGTTCGCCGTTGGCCAGGAGCGAGGCGTTCATTACTTCGCGATGCAGTATGTCGAGGGACAGTCGCTGGAAAGCGCCCTGGCCGAGCTCCGCGGCGTCACGAAGCGCCCCTCCAGCTCAGCCTCAGCCGCGCCGCCAGCCGAAGACGCCCGGCGTATCCTGCCTGAGCGTGATCGCGAGACGGCCGTCGAATCGAACTTTTCGACGAAGGTTTCCACGCGGAACCGCTCCTACTGCCGCAGCGCGGCCAGGCTTATCGTGCAGGCCGCCGACGCCTTGCACCATGCCCATGAGTTCGGCGTCATTCACCGCGATGTGAAGCCGTCGAATCTGCTGCTCGACCGCGACGGCAAACTGTGGGTCAGCGACTTCGGCTTGGCGCGCATCCAGACCGACTCGGGCGTCACGTTTTCCGGCGACGTGGTCGGCACACTGCGGTACATGAGTCCTGAGCAGGCCGCCGGCGACTCCGCTCGCGTCGATGGGCGCACCGACGTGTATTCGCTGGGGGCCACGTTGTATGAGCTGCTGACGCTCGAGCCGGTTCATCGCGGCGATAACCGGCAGCAGGTGCTTCGATACATCGAGTCGGCCGAGCCCGTGCCGCCGCGAACTCTAAACCCCTCCATTCCATTCGACTTGGAAACGATCACGCTGCGGGCTCTCGCCAAATCGCGAGACGATCGATATGGCGGAGTGCGCGAGCTGGCCGACGATCTGCGCCGTTACCTGGCTGGCGAACCGACGTTGGCACGGCGTCCGTCTACCGTTGATCGGGCGGCCAAGTGGGCGCTGCGCCATCGGACGACGGTGGCGCTGGCGGCGTCGTTCATGGTGATCCTCACACTCGTCTCCAGCGGCGCGGCGATCATGATCGCCCGCGCCCATCAGCGCACCGCCGACGCGAACCTTGCCTTGCGGCAGAACCTCGACCGCGTCGAGGAACACTACCAGCAGGCCCGCCAGGTGGTCGATCGTTTCGGCGCCGGCGTGGCGAATCAACTTTCGGCGCTGCCCGGCGCCGAGCCCTTACGCCGAGAATTGTTGAACGAGACGCTCGGTTACTATCGGCAATTCATCGCGTACGCGGCTGACGATCCGACGCTTGCGGCCGAGATGGCCGCGACCAACGTCAAAGCTGCCGCGATTGCCGAATCGCTTGGCGACCGCAGCAACGCGCTCGATCACGCCCGAAAGGCGTTGGAGCTTTTCGACCGCCTGGCGCATGAAGCTCCAGCGGACGAGCCGCTCGCGATCGATCAGGCCAAGGCCTGTAACTCCTTGGGCGTGTTGCTGGCCGCTGCCGGTAACTCTGACGACGCGCTCGTCGCATATCGCCAGGCGATCGCGGAATTGCAGCCACTGGCGGACGGCCACGACAAAGCTCGCCACATGACCGCGGCGCGTGCCCTCGCGGAGTCGTACAGCAACCTGGGCTTGCTCGAAGGCCGTCTGGACCGCGACAAGGAAGCCCGCGGTGCGCTGAACGACTCGATCCACTTGCTCGAAAAGCTTGTGGCCGAGGCGCCTGGCGAGACCGGCGCACGGTACGACCTTGCGATCGGCCACAACAATCTCAGCTTCGTCGAGCGGGAATTCGATTTGCCGGCCAGCGAGCAGTCCTGCCGGCGTGCTGTCGCCCTGCTCGAAAAGCTCGTCGCCGAAGACGCCGCGCCGCTGGCGTACCGCAGCGATCTGGCCCTGTGCTACAACAATCTCGGCGCCATTCTCGGAAGGCGCGAACAGTGGCAGGAGGCTTGCGATTCCTACGAGCGCGCGATCAACCTCCAGCGGCAGCTCACGCGGCAGGCATCCGCCGTGGTCAGCTATCGCCGGGACCTGGCGGTGAGCCTCAACAATCTCGGCCAGGCGCAGCAGCAGCAGCTGGGCGACATGTCCGCCGCGACGGCGTCATTCGCCGCCGCGCGAGAAATCGTGGCGCTGCTCGTCAGCGACTATCCCGATGAGCTGACGTTTCGCAGCCTGTACGGCGCGGTGCTAAACAATCAGGGCATGGCGCTGGAAAAAGTTGGCGGAATTGAAGACGCGTTGGCAGCGTTCGAGCTGGCGATCGTGAATCAAAAAATCGCCTACGAGCGTGCTCCCCAGGTGGCTGAATACCGCGAGTTCCTCAGCAAGCACTATTTCAACTATGGCCGCGCCCTGCGAACCGCCGGAAAGCCGGCGAAAGCCGCGGCGATCGCCCTGGAACGACGGAAGCTGTGGCCCGAGCACGGCGAGCACCTGGGCCAGATTGCCGTGGAGCTGGCGCAGGCCGCCACGCAGCTCCGCGAGCAAGCCGCCGTCGACGCCGCGTCAGAAAAACTGAAAAAGATTGAATCGCAGGTTATCGACACGTTACAAGCCGCGGCAGCCGCAGGCTGTGAACTAACCAAACTCAGGAGCGACCCCGCGCTGCAGTTTTTGCATAATGACTCCCTATGGGCTAATCTGGCAAAAACCCAGACGCCGCCCGAGCCGTAGCCGTCATCCTGTCTTCTAAGCGTTTCTCCGCGGATGTCATTGAGGGATTGCGAAATGAGTCGCGGCAACAAGTCGTCTCGCCGAAAGAGACGCGATCAAACGGCCCGCCGCAAACGGACGCCGTACTCCGGCCGAACGCTTCGCTTCGAATGCTGCGAAGCACGCATCGCGCTGTCGACAAACGCGCTGGGCGCTTCGACGTTGGCCAACTCCGTCCAGTTCGAAGGCGGATTCATTAACGCCGACACATTCGTTTTTTATGACCATGTGGCCAGCGGTTCTTCTGCCGGCACGAACACTGACGGCGTTGGCCTCACGCCTTTGGGAAGCCTGTCTCAAACGAGCGGATGGCAGGTAAGCGTAGCCGGAGACACGGCAATGGTTCGCGTGTTCGGCGATTTTTCTCACTCAGATAGCAACGTGCGGCTGATTGCCCCGCTCGTCCCGCCGCAGCATCCCGAAGGCGGACAGATCGCACTCATCAATTTGCCGAGCGCTGCGCTGGCCGGTTTAGCGGGCCCTTCGCCCCACGCTACGGCAAAGGTTGATCGTGAGCCCGCCCCGGCGGCTGAAGCCCATGTCGGACCGCGCGTGGTAAACGAGGCTGCCGGACTGCGTAGTCGGGCCATCGCCTTCGAAGTCGCCGACGCCAAGCCGGCTGGCGTTCAGGCGAGTACGATCGAGCGTCCGTCCGCGCCGCTTTCCACCCAAATGGCCGCAATCAATGACGACTTGCCTGACGCTCCGACATCGTTCCAGAATCGCCATGCCCGATCAGAGTCGCGGTCTGAAGCGGCCGCACGGCAGCAGCGAACGCATGACGTAGCGTCCGGGCAGCTCGTAGAAACGGAACGGGCTGCCACCCCGACGATCACCAAGCATTCCACAATTAAACTGATCGACAATTCCGAGCATCCCGCAAACACGACACATGACTCCGCTCGCTCAAACGCCGCCCTGGCGGCCACTGACGTGGCGATGGCGGAGTTGGGCCGAGAGGAGGCGGCGCCTATCGGCGATTCAGCCTCGACTTCACCTGACGGTCGCGGCCGAAGAGTGCTGGCAATGGCCCTGGTGCTGACCGCCGGCTCAGCGCCCCTTGGCAGAGTTCTGCGCCGCGGCATGCCTCACAAGCTGATCGAACAACGCCCGCCGCGGCGTCGCTGGCCCAAAATCTTTTAACGGCCATTACCCGCCGGAAAGCGCGCCAATCAAATACGTCGTTGGCGTCGTCTTTTAGGACGCTTTGATCAGCGTTCGTATGAGTACAAACAGGCGTTTACGAACGCTATCGACCAGTTGGCCTCGCGCCATCTGAACGCGACGTTCTACCAGTTCGACGTGGGAGAACCTTTTTCATCGTTGAAGGCATCGTCTATCGGCGTCACAGCATGCGGGCGTTCATGGTCCCCATCCAAAGACCTTCGCGGTCGCCATTTCGGGCGGCTCGCCAAGTCCGATTGTTTCGCGAAGAATTGAGCGAGTGCGGCATCTTTGGCAAATAAGTGGGGAGTGATAAACGCCTATTGTATTAGCACGGCAAAGACGACGGAATAACTCCTGCGGGTGCGGGCTTTCGCAGCTGAGTCGAGCCGCCGAGACTTCCCATGCAGCTGCATCTTGGGCACTCTTATTGGCAGTGCAAGTTAAAGACCTTACTTTTTATCCGAACTAGCCGCGTGGACGTCGCCATCGATTGCCCAAACCCCGCGGACCCCGTTGACCGTGCCGCCGAGTATGGCAGTCACCGTGTCGGCATTTTTAACGAACAGTGAATTCCAAAGCTGCCCAGGCGGAGCCGGCGAAGGCAGTGGATAGGTTTTCCTTCCAAAACGGCGTCCGGAGGCGTCGCCTACGCAGACTGCCATTTGGCACGTGCGGAGCGAACCGTCGCTGCTCTCCTGGTAGGACAGCAGGGTCTCGCCCGAAGGAAGCTGTGCCAGAAACGGAGCGCCTCCATACCAGTCGGGTTCAAGCGGCATAGCCAAGGCGCCCCACCGCTTGTTTGAGTCGCCGCCAACTGGGCCTGAGCTCCAGTTGTCGTCGGCGGTTGTGGACACGATTGCTGGCTTGAAGGAGCCGCTGGAAAGACCATTATCCTCAATTGCCACGAGGATGCCGTGGCCACCGGCTAGTGCCAACGGCGCCGGCATCCCATCGCGATGTCGCGCGCGCATCGCGACTCGTTCGGCTTTACTCCACGTCCGGCCCCCATCCTTCGATCGCAGCAGCGAGATCTCTTGCTCGTCGGTGTCAGGGTACGGCCGTTCGTTCGAAAAGTAGACTTGCACTTCGCCGTCGGTCAGCTGGATCGCCGCCGGTTCCCAACAGCCGTCTTGATAAGTTGGCCCGGCCTCGTAGAGTGTCGTCGGCGACGACCACGTCACTCCGCAGTCGCTACTCCGCGCCATTCGGATGAGGAAGGGGCGTGTGAGGAGTCCCCGCGGCGCCGGCCGCCGTTGAAATCGAAGCGCCGCTCTCGGCCGCTCATTCCAAAAGTAGAGTAGATCCCTATTGGCCAGGGGGAGCAAGTAAGCGTTCGTGAGCCAGCAATCGGGCTCCTCGGCCACCTGGATGCGCTGCCCCCACGTGAGCCCCTCATCCGTGCTGCGGCGGAGGCACATCTTACCGTCGTAGTCGTAGGCACAGGCGATGGCGCCGTCAGAAAGGCGAGCCATGCGAGCGTAGTCGCCATCGCGTTCGATGAGCCGCACTGTTTCTGGCCGCCACTGAATCTCCAAGGCGCCCGCGTGAACTGGAGATTGAATTGAGATCGCGATGGTCGCCAGCATCGCGATCTTTGAAAACAAATTTACCGAGAAGCGGATAGAGGCAAGTTCGACCATCTCGCTCCGGGCGAGAAGGGTAATGTGAGCGGCAAATATTGCGGTCACCATCTTCGTTCACTCCCAATAACGAGTACTTCGAACCGTCCGCGGCTCAGCTGCCAAGGTCAAACAGTATTAGAAGCACAAAGCGCGTGTCCAGCCGCATCCTCGCACGCCTGAACGGAGACAGGATGTCTGTATAAGTCGCGCCAACGCGACCGTCAATTCTCAACGGGGCGAGCGATCGCGCGCTCCGCGGGTGCATTTACGCCGTACCGGTGCGCTGTTTGACAAGGGCCAATACGGCGCAGACGCCGATGAGCGCCAGCGCTGCCGACGGGTATTCGGGGACGGCGACCTTGGACGAGACATAAATCGCGGCGCTATTGCCGAAGTAGCCTTGGAACGCGACTTGGCCTGCGTCGCTAAAGCCGGTGGCTAGGCCTTCGTCGTTTCCCGTGTCGCCGGCAAAGATGATCAGCCCATGCGTGCGCGTGTCCCCTTCCGCTGTCACGAACGGTTGGCCGGCAATCACAATCGACCGCAGGTCTCCCTGCCGGTCGGTGGCCCAAAGGCCGTCTTGGTTCACGTTGCCCGCAGTGTTGCCCAGGCCGGCGCCCTTCAAGAGGGAATGAAAAGCGACTTGCCCGTTGGCGTTGATCACCAAGTCCCTGAACACCTGGAATTGATTGGATCGATCGCCAAAGAACACCTCTGCCGGCGCTTCGGGCGCCTGGACGCCCTCTTGAGCAACCAGATGAAAGTCACCGCCGGGCCTTTCCACCCACACCGATTCATTATTGATCGACGATATCCCAGGACCGCGTAACAGCGCGATAAATGCGAGTTGGCCGTTCGCGTTGATCTCCGGCGAGTAAAACGAATCAAATTGAACGCCGCTCGCCAATCCCGGCGCTTGCACTCCCTCGCGGAGCACTTGCTCGATCCCCCCGCCCGGCGTTCCGCGAAAGACGCCGATATTGTTGAGCCTATTGACAGCCGAGCCGCTCAGACCCGAAGCAAACGCAAAAGCGCCGTGCGAATTGATCGCCAAGCCGAAGGAATAAATACCGTCGAAGTTCACGCCGCTCATGCCCGCTACGGGATCGCCATCGCGCACCAGCTTGCGCAGTTGCCCGTCGAACATATAGATGCCCTCGTCGCCGGTATAGGCGCCGGTGGATGTTCCCGGCGATGCGGTGAAGAACGTCCGCCCCGCCGCGTCGATCAGTCCGCCGTCAAAGGCATATTCGTGAAACAGGTGGGAGCTTTCACCAGGAACAGGATCGAAGGTTTCGCCGATGAAGGAGGTCGTGCCAGGCCCAGTATAGGAAAACAGTCCCGCGTCATTGGTATAGGAAGTTGTATAGCGTCCGCGGAACGACACGTCTCCTGATTGATTGAGACTGATGCTGTCGTGCTGCAACTGCACGACGGGCTTTGACGACCCCGCGATGGCGGCGCCGCTTTTGGCGATGAAGTCCAAGGCGCCGTTTGGCTGGGCGAGCCACAGGCCGTCGTTGTTGAAATAGCCGCCGCCAGTAAAGGTCCCCCGGAAGGCGATCTGGCCCGCATTGTTGAAGCTCAGCGAGCTGACGGCTGCGTTGGCGCCGGGATTGGATTCGCCCATGTAGTCGAACGTTTTGCCAGAAGCGCCCGGCGCGGATTGCCCCGGGATGGCGACGGGTTGTAACCCCTGCGAGCCGCGCTCGGCCCAGATGCCCTCCGGCCCTTGATTCACAAAGTTGGCGCGAAAGGCAACGTCGCCATGAATATTGACCGATGGCGGCGATGACACGAACGCGCCGAAGTTTCGATTCGTCCCCGGCGCCAACTGAGCTGACCGGGCCACGGTGCGGATGTCAGGCGCCAATGCCGGGCTGGCCCAACACCGTGTGCCGCCTAGGAGACCCACGAAAAGCAGCGCGGGATAGGCCACCGTTCGGCGGAACGTCGGCGAAAACTTACCAAGGTTGAGAAACGGGATTCGTTCAGTTGCCGCAGCCAGCCTGCACATTAGCGTCTCTTTTTTGAGCCAGGGATAAACAAGTAGCCCATCAACGTCCGGCTATTGTACTTAGGAATCGGCGCACTCGTCACACGCTTGTTCCCGCTGCTATGCCGCTGAAGCGTGATGCGCTTTTTTTCGCGCCTTTCAGCCTTGGCCGCCAGTGTCTTGGCCGCACGACGATGATGAACGGCTTCCCGAACAAATGATCGGGCAACTGTTTGCAGCCGATCGCCTGGCAGACGGTGACGACAGGGAAGTCGCGCGCGGCGCCGGCGAAGCTGCGGTTGGTGACCACCGCGGGCGGGCGGCGCTGGGCAACCCATCACGGCCCCACCCTGCTGCAATCGTTCGACGCCATCCCCCTCAGCCCGCGGCGGACATTTTGGCGGACGAGGTCAGTCGAGGGACAACGCCGCCGTCGTTCTCAACGCGTTGCGCTCAGGCCCGCGACGATTGCCTGCTCGCCCCGAAAGCTTTCGATGCATTCGCCTAAAGCGCCCTGTCGGTCGCCGGCCGACAGGGCGCTACGATACGTGGTTAAGTTGTCAAAGAGCGTTGCCTGACCTGAGGACGCGCCGCTTGGGGCACGTTGGTCAATGAATCTGTGGCGGCGCCCGCTTGACCGGGCTGCCTCGGGCCCAGCCCCAAAACGTCGGTATCAAGCGGGCATTTTTTCGTTTCGCGTCGGTCACGCCGAGCGAGCGTCGCCGTGCAGCTTGGCGGCCAGCTCTTGGTTGCGCACCGCCTGCCGCTGCATTTGGAGCATCGCGTTGAGGCTGGCGCGGAGCTCCGACAGCAGCGCCAACGGGTCCTCCGCGCCCGCCATCTGCTCCCTCGCGGATCAGATAATCCTGCGCCTTGCCGTACTTCACCTGGCGGGCAAACAGCTGGCAGACGGTCATGCCAGCGTCGACTTCGAAGTAGTCGGCGTAGCCGGCGCCGTCGTTATTGATCACGAGAATGCGCATAAACAAA
>JAICUM010000207.1 GCA_025935855.1 Pirellulales bacterium
GGCAACGCCGTGGCAATGAACGCCAACGCCCAGATCGCCGCCCAGGCCGTCACCTCGACCGACCTCATCCAGATGACCCGCGCCGGCCTGAGCGAAGACCTCATCATCAGCACGATGCAAAGCCGCGGCACGCGACTGGACCTCAGCCCCAACGGCCTGATCGCGATGAAGCAAAACGGAGTAAGCGACCGCGTCGTCCTCGCCGCCCAACAAACCGCGGGCATCGGCTACGGCCCGCCGGTCGCTCAGCCCATCAACCCGGCGCCGGTCGTCGTCGCCCCCGCCTACGTCGCCCCCCCCGCGGTCATCGTCCGCCCGGCGCCGGTCGTCCGCATCTACGGCGGCTACGGCTACGGCTGGGGTCCCCATTACTACCACCACCGCCACTGGTAGTCACGTAGCGGCGGTTTTCAATCGCCGCATCAAGCTGCATCCAGCGGCGGCCGCCAACAACATCATCGCGCCCGCCGCAGGCTCCGCCACGCTCACACCGCCGGGAACAGCAGCGCCCAACTGCCGCTGCCACAACAAGAAGTCCGCGCCGTCGCTGACGCCGCTGCTATCCGCGTCGCCCACGCGATCGACGCCGAAGCTCGCCGCCCACGCCGCCAGATCATCGGCGTCTACCTCGCCATCCGCGTCGGAATCGGCCGAGTGGCTCAGAAAGGTGTGAGGCGCCCCGGCGTTTACCCAGGCCGTGTACCAGGAGCTCGCCACCGCGACGCTCGCCTCCTGCAGCAATTGAGTAGTGAACGGCCCGGTGCTGGCCCAGAGAGACTCGTAATAGGTGTCGTCATAAGGCTTCGGCGCCGTGGTGTCCGCCGCCATGATGTCGTCCACCCAGTGATAGTGCTCATCGATTCCGTCGAACGCAAAATCGAGCGGCGAAGGCAAAAACTCGGCCGACGCCGGCGCGATCGCGATCTCATTCAATCGCGGCACGAGCATCGCCCCTTCATAGCGAGCGTGGATGCCGTTATTCCCCGTGAGCTGCCCGTCAAAGTTCTTCGTGAGGTGGAGCGGATTGTGCAAGTCCTCGATGTAATGGGCGACCGTGGCCGCTGTCCTCACCACGTCTACCGTCCAACTTGTGATCGTACTCGCCCCGCTCATCTGCTGTGTGAGCGTCGTCATTTGCGAATCATAAATCCACGGCGCCAAACCATTCGCCGCGACGACTGACGCGCCATACTTCGCCTGAGCGTCGGCCAGCTCACGCGGAAACGTCCCGTCGAAGAACTCGGGATAGTTATCGATGTTGATGAAATGCGTGCCGCTCGGCTCGCCTGATGCGTATGCCGCGACCTTCGCCTCATTGGCTTCGAAGAATCCACGCAGCGGCATCGGCAAATGCTGCACCGCCTGCTCGGTAATCCAACCGTGCACCTCGCCCCACCACGCTAGCGCCGGTCGCGCCGGCACGATCGCCGCTACGGCGGCCAACAAGCCGGCCAGCGCGGCACGCCGCGCCTCGCCTTTCAACCCGAACCAAGATGTACTGATTTTGTTGCTCACGGAAATCAAAAACCTCGCGGCGAAACACTCCAGTGTACTCGGTTTCGCAGATTATGCGTGCCCGAACGGCACATGACGCAGTTCCATGAGCCATAAACACCCTGGGCAATTACCGGCCGATTTGCGAGAACCCTCCCCGGTACAAGATTTCCTTGCGACTCGCAGGTCCGCCGCTCCCGGAGCGCGTCCCGCCCATCTACTTCCGACACAGCCGCCCGTTACAATTGGCCATGCACAACATGGCCCAAAATTCATCTAACGGCGAATCGAAAAACGGGCGCCACGCTCTGAGTTCCGCCGAAGGGCATGGCGAACCGAAGCCTATCGCTGCCACGCCCATCGAGGACTCTGGGCGTGCCACCCCGCCTGCCACTGGCAATTTGCCACCGCAGCGCCCCAGCCGCTCGCGCTTCGCCGCCTACCGTGAACAAATCCGCCGCCGCGAGCTCCCCAAAGACAACCGCCCGTTCCACTCCGCCGCCGGGCACGATCCCCACGCCCACCGCCCGCGCGCTCGCACGGCCACGCAGCTCGTCCTCGAGTTCCTCGGCTTGCTCGGCCCCTACCGCCTGCAAACCTTCTGGATTCTCACGGCCGTCACTGCCGCGACGCTCATCGGCCTTATCCCCCCGGCGGGCACGAAGTTCATTGTTGATTACGGCCTGATCGCCAAGCCGCTCCCCGCGCGCTGGCTGGAGCGATTCCCCTCGCTCGCCGACCCGCACCGCCTGCTGCTCGCCACGGTCATCGTGGTGACGCTCGTCTCGATCCTCAAGATTTTTATCCACCTCTGGGGCCGGTGGTACGCCACGAAGATTTCCAAGCAGATCCAGCTGAACGTCCGCCGCCGCGTGTTCGAGCACGCGGTGCGCCTGCCGCTGCATCGCGTGCAGGAAATCCGCTCCGGCGGCGTCGCCTCGATCCTCCGCGAAGACGGCGGGGCCGTTGGCGAGCTCATGTTCGGCATGATCTTCAACCCCTGGCGGGCCGTCATCCAGCTTCTCGGTTCGCTCGCGATCCTTGCCTACGTCGATTGGACGCTGCTGGTGGGCGCGCTGGTGCTGCTGCCGACCGTGTACTTCTCGCACCGCGCGTGGATCAACAACATCCGCCCGCAGTTCCGCGTCATCCGCAAGCAGCGCGAGCAAATCGACGCCGGCGCCACCGAGTCCTTCGCCGGCATGCGCATCGTCCGCGCCTTCAGCCGGCAAAAACGCGAGACGGCCCGCTTCACGACCGAGAACAACCTCATGGCCCGCCAGGAGCTGTACGCCTGGTGGTGGATGCGCCTCTTGGAAATGGTGTGGGAAGCCCTCATCCCGATCGCGTCGGCCGCCCTGCTCTTCTTTGGCGGCTGGCGCGTCCTCTCCGGCCACATGACCGTCGGCGATTTGATGATGTTCTCTGTGTACCTGCTCATGCTGCTGGAGCCGCTCGCCACGCTCGTCTCGAGTGCCACGCAATTCCAGAACAGCCTCAGCGGCCTGGATCGCGTGCTCGACCTGTTAGCCGAGCCACGCGAAATGCCGAACTCGCCCCACTCGATCAAAGCCGAGCGCACCCGCATCCGAGGCGACATCGCCTTCGAGGACGTCACCTTCACCTACCCCGGCGGCGATGCACCAGCGGTCAGCGACATCAACCTGAACGTCCGCGCCGGCCAAACCATTGCCCTCGTCGGCCCCAGCGGCGCCGGCAAAACCACGCTCTCAAACCTCGTCGCCCGCTTCTACGACCCCACCGCCGGCCGCGTCACGCTGGACGGCCGCGACCTGCGGGACTATGAGGTCGAATCCTTCCGCTCGCTGCTGGGCATCGTCGAGCAGGACGTCTTCCTATTCGACGGCACGATTGCCCAGAACATCGCCTATGGCCGCCGCGAAGCCACGCCCGAGGAAATCCGCGCCGCCGCCGAGGCCGCCCACGCCGCCGAGTTCATCGACCGCCTCACCCACGGCCTCGACACGGTCATCGGCGAGCGCGGCGTGCGCCTGAGCGGCGGCCAGCGCCAACGCCTCGCCATCGCCCGCGCCATCCTCGCCGACCCGAAGTTGCTGATCCTCGACGAAGCCACCAGCAACCTCGACACCGAAAGCGAACGCCTTATCCAGCAAAGCCTCGCCGGGCTTATGCAAGGCCGCACCAGCTTCGTCATCGCCCACCGGCTCAGCACGATTGCCCGCGCCGACTTAATCGTGGTCATGGAAGGCGGCCGCGTCATCCAAACCGGCACGCACGGCGAGCTCATGGAATCCGGCGGCCGCTACCGCACGATGGTCGAGCAACAAATCCACATGACCCTCGGCAAAGATTGGCGCGCCCCAACCCCGGCCGTCTAAAAAGCGCCCCCGTTTAGCCGCGACCCGAAGGTCCGCCGCAGGGGGGAGCGCGTTCCAATTCGTTCAAATAAGCCACTACCAAACCATTCCACAAAACAATACACTTAACAAGTCTTTCAACACACCTACGAAAGAGAATAAAACGATGGCTAAAAAGAAAGTCAAACGACAGCGCTCGGGCGTGGACGCTGAACGCTTCTGCACAGTCTGGGCAGAGTGCGCCAAGAAAAAGCAAACGATCGACGACGTCGCCAATGCCCTAGGCATGAAAAAGAACGCCGTCATCGCGCGCCGAAACAACTACTCCACCAAGCTCAAGCTGAAATTCCCGCGGCTGCAAAAAGGCAAACGCCTTGACCTGGAAAAGCTGCAAAGAATCCTCAACAGCTAAATCACGCTTCGAGCACGTGAATCGGGGTTCAAGTCGACGGAAGGGTCAAGTGCGGAGCCCATGTCATTAAGCAAGCGAAAGGCGAGTTGAGCCGATGCTTTAGGGCTTCGCCTCATCCCACAATCCCGGCTTCGTCGCCTTCAAGATCTCCAAAATCGCCGTCCGATCCGCCGTCGAAAGATGCGAAAACTTCCCGCTCGGATCTTCGCCGCGAAGCACCGCCTCGAGCTTCCGCACGACATACGACTTCACCGCCTCCGGCAGCGCGTCGAACCCTTCTGAATAAATCAGAAAGCTGCACGGGTACTTGAACATCCGCGTCTTGAGATCAAACTCCCGCAGAGACCGCCCCTTCTCGTCGCTCGGCCCCCGCTTCGAAAAACTCTCCGCGAACCCGCTCGTCCCCTGAATCGGCTCCGTGAGCGGCGCCTCGTCCACAAACAAGAGCGCCTCGACCAGCTTGTCCCCCGCGTTCGCGATCCGCCGCGTCGTGCTTTCCAGCGGCGTATCCGCCGGATCGCCCAGTGCTTTGTTCAGATCGGCCTGGTAGGCCAGCGCCCGCCGCGTCTCGAAATTCGCCTTCGTGAGCAGATTGTGTACCTGCAACTGGTGCTCAAACACCATCAGCGCCACCAGGTCGCTGTGCGGCGACAGATAGTTCGCCACGCGGAACCGATCGCCCAGCTCAGTCACGTTCAGCCCCTGCACGTTGTCGAAGGGCCGTTTGTCTCCCCGCTGCACAATCAGGTTGCCCAAGTGCTTTTGCTTCCCGGCGAGCCCCGTCACATACCAACCGCCCCAGCGATCCTCCAGCGGCGTCGAGGGGTCCACATACCGGCTCCCTTCCGAGAGCAGCGGCTGCCCGCTCCCGTCCGTGAAGAGCGATCGCGCCACCAGCGCCGGGATATTCTCCACCGGCGACGTCCCGTGGCACTGCAAACACGTCTGCGTCTGCCGCGTCATCGCCGGCTGCGCTTCGTCCTGTTGGTCGATTGAATAGAATACGGCACCCAACTGCGGATCCGCCGCGGCGATCTCCATCACCTCGCCGCGCTGGCAGTAACCGACGTACACATCGTCGTTGAAGTAAATCGCCCGCGGCGTCCGCGGCGAAATATGCGACCGCTGCATGCTGGTCTTCGAGAACACCAACAGCTGCGAATCGACCGGGATTTTTAGCGCCTCCAACAGAGCCGGCAAATACCCCAGCTTCTTGTCGAACGCCAGCTTCTGTTCGCCGCTTTCCAGCCGCTGCTGCAGCTTCGACGCCGCGTTGTGCGGCTCGCTCTTGCTGTACTCAATCGGCGGCAGCTCGAACTCATCCTCATCGGCAGGCGCGAGCCGCGGCGAGCCGAGCAGCAAGCCCAGGGCAACCATCCGGCCAAGAATGTTAAGGCGTCGCGACACCGTCTTGGATCTCTTGTGGAAAAAGGCCCAGGAACCTTCGATGTACCCTACGGGCGGAAAACATATATGTCAAGGTGTAGAATTCGGCGATGCCGACCAGGGCCAATCAGTTTTTCAAATCGGGCGTGCCATGGCCACGGAGGTCCTCCGACGTGGCCATGCAGGTTCCCAGCTCTTCATGCCCACGCGGACGTGGGCATGGCACCCCATTATGATTTCCTGATTGGCCCTGACTCCCGAACCCGTCGCCTTGCCAACCTTCGAAGCGTCTCACGCCTCGGAGCCGACGAGCCATCGCTCCTCGCCGTGCGTATAATCCCTATGACCGGCGGCGCGCCGCCGACAAGGCAGGCCGGTTCCGGGCCAAAGTTTGACACTCTTTTCCCGGCCTGACTATACTGCCCAGATAGCCAGATATCTCCTGTCCGGGCTTTAGTTTGCGCCCAATTCGCCGCTCACAATTCGCTTCTCGCGAGGAAGTCGTTCGATGAAACTGCTCGGCTATATCCTGACCTTTGCCATCATGATTGCCAGCATCATTCTGCTGGTGGTCGCCGTCGCGGTGTATGGCCAGCAGAAGAACTGGAAGACGGCGTACGACAATCTCCAAAAGAAGTATCAAGAAACGCAAACGATGCTGACGGAGAACCAGACGACCTACGGCAACCAAATCTCGCAGTTGAAGGCCGAGCAATCCGCCGCTCAGCAAGACGTGGCCCGCTTGGAAACTGAGCGCGACACCCTGGCCCGCGATAACTCGGGCCTGCAAAAGCAGGTGGACGACCTGACCCAGGCCAACCGCACCGCCGCCGCCAACGCGGAGTCCACCCAGCGCAACAACGAGCGGCTGGCCGGCGAAGTGGCCGACCTCCGCAAGGCGATTCGCGAGAACCAACAGGCGCGCGACGAAGCCTTCAACCAGACGGTTCATGCAACGAGTGAATTGCACACGACCGCCGGCGCCCTGCAAGAGCTGCGGGAGCGAGACACGCAGCTCACCGAACAGCTCGCCCACGTCACGATGAAGGCCCAGGCCGAGGGCGTGAATCTGGCTGGCGAGGTGACCACGCCGGTGCGCGGCGTCGTCAGCAAGACGCAGCGTGAAAACGGCGTGCAGCTCATCGAGATCAGCGTCGGCGCGGACGACGGCGTGCGAAAAGGCGGCACGGTCGAAATCTTCCGCGGCGATCGCTATCTAGGCCGGGCCGAGATTCTGCGAACCGATCCGGACCGGGCCGTTGGCCGCGTCATGCGCGACTTTCAGCAGGGACAGATTCAAGAGGGAGACCATGTCGCAACCAAGCTTCGAAGTTAGTTCGGCGCCGACCGTTCTTACCAAGCGATCGGCATGGTCGGTGTGGACCGTCATGCTGCTCGTGGCGCTGATCTCGCTGCTGATGGCGGCGCTGTTTCTGTTTCTGGAAATCCGCGAATACGGCGGCTTCGGAACCGTGAAAGGCCCCAGCGGCGCCGCGCTGCACACCGCCCCAGCCGTCATTCAATCAGCCTAGCGCCGGGAGGCGAGGCTCCTGCCGAGCAGCAGCCTCTTAATTGCGGCATCTTTGCAAATATGCATGCATCTGCCTGAATCACTGTTTTGAGGCCTGAAAGGCCGCGCTAGGATAGCCCAGGGCGAAGCCCTGGGGGTCGGTGCATTTAGTCGGCCGTAGCCCTGTAAGGGCGCGCTAGCGATCGCCTTCGACTAGCGTGCCCTTACAGGGCTATGGAATTGCAACGCGGCTCTGACCCAACGCGGCGTTCGCCTTCGGCGGCCTTGCGCTGGGCTACCATAGCGCGGCCTTTCAGGCCTGGAAAAGCTTTGCGTTTGCGTATTTGCTAAAAACCGAATCAGGCCCCCGCCGTCGGCTCGGGCGCTCTTCCGCCGAGCTCCCGATCCAGATCGAGCAGTGACGCCGGGTCATTCTCCACCAGCTTGAACTTGTGCACCACCTCGCGGGCCGTCTTCTCCTCCTCGACCTGCTCGGTGATGAACCACTCCAGCTCCACCAGCGCGGCGAAAGACTTTTCATTGAAGGCCAGCTCGTAGAGCGCGTCGATTTGCCCCGTGACGCGCACTTCCTGCTCCAGCGCCTTTTCAAACACACTGGTCAGCGACTTGAATTTCGCCTCCGGCGCCGCGATGGGCTTCAGGTTCACCACGCAGTTGCGCGCCAAGAGAAAGTCGTGCAGCCGCATCGCGTGGCCGTACTCTTCCTGGCTTTGGATGCGCAGCCACTGGGCGCAGCCCATGAACTGCTCGTGCTGGCACCACGCGGCCATCGCCAGGTACTGGTAGGACGAGAAGAGCTCGTAGTTGATCTGATCGTTGATCGCGTCTTGAACGACGGCAGGAAGCATGGGCGTCATCTCCGCCTGTTGCGGTGAGCTTTAGTGGCTTAGATAATTCTCTGGCTCCCTCCCCCTTGTGGGGAGGGCTGGGGA
>JAICUM010000425.1 GCA_025935855.1 Pirellulales bacterium
GGCCGCAAGCTCGCGTCCACGCGGCCCGGCACGTGGTCGGCGTCGACCACGTCGAAGAGTGGGCCGCCGCCGGGCGGCACGAAACGCGCGCGGAAGGCCGCGGCGGCGCGATCCGCATCGGCGGACCGTCCGGCAATACCTCGGTGCTCAACCACCCAATGGCGTTTGACAATATCCTGCTCCAGATGGTGCCTGTCGTCACGCCGCCCTCCAACAACGCGGACTTCAACAACGACGGCAAGGTCGATGGCGCCGACTTTCTGGTGTGGCAGCAGGGCCAAGGCTTAACCGGCCAGACCGATAAGTCCCACGGCGACGCCAACGGCGACGGCAGCGTCAACGCCGGCGACCTCTCCGTCTGGCAGCAAACGTTCGGCACGTCGCCGACCGCCGCCGCCGCGGTCACCGGAGTCCCCGAACCAGCCTCCGTCCTGCTCACCGCCCTCGCCTTGTTCGGCTTCGCCGCCGCGCGTCGCAAGTAGGGCACGCACCGCGTGCCTTCGTCGGACACGCACCGCATGCCAAGGGAGGGCGAGGCTACTGCCGAGCCGAACCCACTGGTGATTTCCCAATTGAAGTAGACGTTGCGGTGCGCTCGGTGCGCCGCCGACCAAACTGTCTGGCTAATAGCTAACAGCTGACAGCTTCCCCACGGGGTGAATAGCCCGTGCCGTGGCCAAGCGGGGGCAAGGCTGCGGCGCGGGCTTTTTTTATGATCAACCGCGGATAACACGGATAACACGGATAGAGGAAAAGAAGGACAGCACTGCTCGCGTCTCATCCGCGCCATCCGCGAAATCCGCGGTCCTAGTCTTTTCCGCGCTCTTCAAGCAGTGCTTCCAATTCTGCCACGGCCTCCAAATCTTTGGGCCTGCCGGCAGCGCGCTTTAGATGGATGAGTCGATCTAAATTCACCACAAGACACGTTATTCCAAACGTTGATTGATCCTCGCAAAAAGGAAGTAAGCGCTCGTAGTCGCCGCCACCGGTCACTTCGCCGAGCAAATCCAAATTGCCCAAGTCGGTCGTTAGCATGAAATTCAGCCCGCGCTTTACCGTGGTCAAATCCCAGCGAAATGGAAGGCCGGGAGGTGCTCCGCGCAAGTAGGGGCTGTGATTTGCAAGCGCTTCCACCAGTCGTATCAGATTCGCTTCATCCCGCGCATACACAACGTCAACGTCGAATGTCGACCGCGTTAGTCCATGCACGATGCCTGCGCCGCCGCCAATCAAAATAAACTGCACGCCATGCTTCGATAGAAGCGGAAGAATGTCCCTGAAATTCGCTTCAAGCATGGCTCACTCGAACGGGCGCTTTCGATTGACGAGACCGACGACCCGCCTCGCGCAACTCGTAGAAATATCGCATAAATGACTCAAATTGCTCAAATCGCTGCTCAACGGTCAGCTTCAGACTCTCCCGCAGCAGCGTCCGGTCCACATCCTTCTTGTAGGCTTCGATCACCGGATCCGGTTCAATCAAAATATTGTTGCCTTTGTCTGCCATTTTCGACCGCTCCTGGCGCCTGATGGTAGCCACTCAATCTTACCTCGATCGCGCCAACTCGACATACGCCAACTAGGTTCTTTCTCGATCGCCGCCGCCCGTGGGAGTCCGCCATCCGCTGCCCTCCAGCCTCCCGCCTCCAGCCTGCCCCCTCCTGCGCGAATCCAAGAAAGACCTGCGCACATTTTTCTTTATATGCTCCCCCGCTCCGCCTAGAATGGAGCTAGGAAGAGGCCCAAATTTCTCGGCACAGGGGCTGCACCAACTCATCGCCGGAACACCCACTGTCCAAAAGGTAACCTTCGCATGACGCACGCACTGTCCGCTCGCCCCTCGCCGCGCCGCGCTGCCGCCTTTACGCTGGTCGAGCTACTGGTCGTCATCGCCATCATCGGCGTCCTCGTGGCGCTGCTCTTGCCCGCCGTCCAGGCCGCGCGCGAAGCCGCGCGCCGCATGAACTGCCAAAGCAATGAGAAGAACATCGCGCTGGCTTGTTTGAATTACGAAAGTGCCAGGGGCGAATTGCCGCCCGGTATGGTCAACGTGACCAAGGCAAACGCCGACGGGCAAGGCTTTCAGTTGATTGTGCTTCCTTATGTCGAGCAGCAATCGATTGACTCGATCTTGCAGACCCAAATTCGCAATGCACAACAGATTAGTCCGAATCAGCCATTTGACGCCTACGCCATGGCGAACCTCTTCAAGGGCCCGATTCCGCTTTACGGCTGCCCTTCTGACAACGATCTTTCCGCTCAATTGCCGGCCGAACAGACCGCCGGTTATCAAGGATCAAGTTATTGTGGCGTGATGGGTTCGTACTTCAGCCGTGGCGTGAAGGCTAACCGATGGACAGTCAGCTACACGTGCTCCGAGAGCACGCGCGGCGGCCAGGACGACTGTGCTGGCGGCGGAACTTTCTCCGGCGCCATCAATTTCGACGGTCTGCTCACACAAGACATGCCCATCAAAATCAAAATGGTCACCGACGGCATGAGCAACACGCTGCTCCTTGGCGAGCGCTGGTACCAACTTCGCGCTTGGACGATCGGCGGCTATTGGACCCAAAATCCCGATACCACTGATCGTCGCTCGACTGGACAAAAGCCTAAGGGACCGACGGGAAGCTCTTACATCTTTTCCTGTAAGAACATTGATAGCCGCTACCCCATCAATGCCGACGTGAACGTTGTCGGCTGTCAGGTCACACATTCTCAAGGCAACCGACCCGAAGACGCCCCATGCACTAATAAAACGATGGAAGTGAACAACACCTTCTTTGGAAGCTTTCATCCGTCAGGCGCCAATTTTGCCATGGGCGACGGAGGAGTAAGGTTCCTTTCTGATTCCATCGACATGTCCATTTTGATGGCAATGGCTTCCCGAAATGCCGAGGATGTAGTTCCCGCAACTCCGTGAGCTCCTTCGTTTATTGGCTTATAGTGACTCACTCGATCAAACGATTACCGTCTGGGTCGGCAATTCTATTGCTCGGCGCTCTTTTTCTTGGTTGCGGCGGCTCTAAGACAACCACCGTAAAAGGCATTATTACCTTTCAAGGAAAGGCGGTTGCGGGTGGATTGATCAATTTCCAATCTGCCGATGGAAAAGTCTTGGGCGGCCCGTTCAACGAGGACGGCTCGTACGAATTCAGCTTGCCGCCCGGTGAGTATAAAGTGCGTATTGATGCACCCGGGCAGACCACGCCGTGGAAAGAGGGCGACCCGGAACCTAAACCTGTACCGCGGTTAGCGCCCGCCAAGTACGCCGGCTACGGCACTTCGGGCCTCACCGCTACCGTCGGACATGATTCCTCTCAGCAGCTCGACTTCCCATTGAAGTAGTTGAGCAGAGCTCGGGCCGAAATGCGTTGAAAGCGCTCCTCAAAGCTCCTGCGCACATGCGACAAACATTTGCGCATAAATCCTTGAGTCCTTTCACGCCTGTAACTAGATTGCAAGAAGAATAGCTGCGAGCCTTATCGCGCCGTGCGCGCCAACTTTTGATTCCACACCGCTGATTCGCACACCGAAGGAGTGACTAATGAGCTTGAAACGAACGACGATCCTTCTCGCGCTCGCCGCGCTGTTAAGGATTGCCGCCCCCGCTGACGCCGCCTTCATGATCGAAACGCGATCGGGCGGAAAGGGCTTCGCCAATTTCGGATATGGCGGCGACACCACCTCCTCATCAACCACAACCACCGGAACCGCCGCGGTCGGCACGACGGCCGGCATCGGCAGCGTCTTCGGAGGCAATGCCTCCGCCAAGGACATTTACGTCTTTAAGTACACCCCAGGCGCAGACGCCGACAACGCGACCTACGCGACGGGCGCCATCCTGGGATCGACCACCGGCTTTCCCGGCCAAGGAAACGTCGCCACTGGCCTCGCTGGCGGAGCTTCGGGCATCTACAACGTGTACTTCACCGTTCCCGAGTCCACCAACGTCGCCAATCCCAGCAGCGACTTCACCATTACCCAAAATGGGCCCTCGACCGTCCTCACCGGTGTGAATCTCAACAACGGCGGCACTGGCCCCGACACGGACCCCGGCAGCGCCTTCGTCGGCGGCGCCAACAACGCCTGGTTCAAGCTCGCCACCGTGACGCTCAATGCGGGTACGCAATACACCGTCACGCAGCAAGCCTACGGCACGACCTTCGTCTCGCAGCGCGCCGCCGCGGTGATGTTCGAGTTTGTTGGACCCGCCGTTCCAGAACCCGCTACGTTCGGACTTGCCGCGATGGGCATAATCGGACTTGTCTTGGCCCGCCGTCGCTAGCGGCGAGCCTCGCGTTGGCCTTGTCGTTTCTTTTGTCCTGCTTAACTTGATCGCTGATTGCAGCAGCAAGGGAGGGAACTAATGTCGTATCGATCCACGTGGCCGCTGGCGCTTGCAGCGCTGGTCGCCATGCTCGTCGTCGGCCGTGCTTCGGCCGCGACGGTTTATTTGCAAGATTACGAACCGCCTGGAAATCTCGACGCGCCCTTTAATCTCGCGCCCGACTTTTCCGGCACGAC
>JAICUM010000174.1 GCA_025935855.1 Pirellulales bacterium
AGTTGCCGAAACCGCACGGGCCCCTGATTTCGCCAAAGAGACAGATAGCCAAAACGCCAGCGCTGCCTGCGGCGATGTTTGAGGAAGAGGCTCGGTTGGTATCGGCGGAGATTGCTTCGCAGGCAGCTCCGGATCATTCCGAAGCGGCAACGCTGGCAGTGCTCCAGCAGGAGGTCGCCGGCTGCACGCGCTGCGGCGAACTGGCGAGCACGCGGACGCAAACGGTGTTCGGCGTCGGCAATCCGAACGCGCGACTGTGCTTCCTGGGCGAGGCGCCGGGGGCCGACGAGGATCGGCTTGGCGAACCATTTGTCGGCCGCGCGGGGCAACTGCTCAACAAGATTCTCGAAGCGTGCAAGCTGAAGCGCGAAGAGGTTTACATTCTGAATGTCATCAAATGCCGTCCGCCGGGGAACCGCAATCCGATGCCGGAGGAAGCCGGCAATTGTCGCCGCTTTTTGGATCGACAACTTGAGCTCATTCAGCCGGAATATCTTTGCTGCTTGGGCGCCGTCGCCGCCCAGAATCTTCTCGGCACGACCGAGGCCATTGGTCGCCTGCGGGGGAAAGTCCACGACTACCACGGCATCAACGTCGTGTGTACGTATCACCCCGCGTACCTGCTGCGGAACCCGTCGGCAAAGAAGTACACCTGGGACGACATGAAGCTCCTGATGCGCGAAATGGGCATGCCGATCGATTAAATCGGCGTCGCTGCAAGCATATTCCCGGCAGCCTGGGGCAACCTTGCGGGTCGTAACGATCCTAGTTTTCTCCGCCGCAAAAGTCCCGGCAAAACAAGCTCCAAATCTATTCTCAGCGTTCGCGCCCGTTGATAGAGTCGGGGAATAGGCGGCCACAAACGGCCTTGGTATATCGGCCCGACACGCGCCTGGATTGCTTGTGTACGAGCTTCTCTAGAACGCTTGCTTCTTCCAGTCCGACCATGATTCTCCCCAACTCCCCGCGGTCCGACGAAGTCGAACATTTATTGCGTAACGCTCAGCTCCGCGACGCCCTCGAGCCGCTGCTCGACGAGTCCATCGGCCGCGTCAACGTCCAGGTCATGACCACCGGCGCCGAGAACGACTTTTTGGAGTCGATGCTCGAATGGGAACGGGCGCCGATGCTCCCGATCTGCGAGTGGTTCCAGCCAACCCTGGTGCTGCCGCATCCGGACGACCTGGCCGACCGGCAAGTGCGTGATTTGCTGTATCAAACGGTCGGCCGGCTGTACGAGAAGCACGTGGTGCTCGATTTCACCGATCATCTAACCGACCGGCAGCTTTACTGCCTCATTTACCGCGATATTCTGCCGTCGCACGAGAAGATGATCCGCCGGCGGAACAACTACCTGCACTGGGATTGCGCGAACACCGACGGCGATCCGGACATTTGGCTCCGTTATTACGCCAGCGACGATGAGCGGCGGATGTGGGCCGAGGAAACCGAGGAGCAGCTGCCGCCGGTGGATGAACCTCCGCATCGGCGGGATCTGCCGCGGGCCCCGCTATAAGGCGAGTTACTGTAGCCCGGTCGCGAGAGAAGAACGCTGGAGCTTGCTTCGTCACCCTCCGTAGCCTTTCCCATCAAGGGAAGGGAACCAGAACGGCTAGAGCAGCTCCGGCCAGAGGGCGTCGCTGACGAATAGGCCTTCGCGAGTCAGCTTCAGCCGCGGGCCGGCGTCCTGCAGCAGGCCGAGCGACTTGAAGTTGCCGAGCGCGTCGCCGGCGAGACTTCCAATTGTATAGCCGGTCAGGGCGGCGAACTCATCGCGATCGACGCCTTCCAGGCGGCGCAGGCCGAGAATTAACCGCTCGCGCGCCCGGGCTTCGTCATTGAGTTGTTCGCGCTCGAACACAGGCGATTCGCCGGCGAGCACGCGCTTCAGGTACGTCGTGGTGCTGCGGTGGTTCGTTTCACGGACGCCGCCGACATATCGAGCCGCGCCCGGTCCCGATGCGAAGTACTCCTTGCCGGCCCAGTAAACTTCATTGTGACGGCTGCGCTTTCCAGGCTGGGCGAAGTTGGAGACTTCGTAGTGTTCAAAGCCGGCGCCCGCCAGCGTGTCGATGGCCGTTGCGTACATCTGCCGGTCTAACTCTTCTTCCGCGGGTTGCAATTCGCCGGCGTCGCGGCGTTTGGTAAACGGCGTCCCTCTTTCCCAGGTGAGGCCGTAGGTCGAGAGGTGGTCCGGCTGCAATTGCAGCGCGGCCCGCAGATCGCGCTGCCAATCTTCAAGCGTTTCACCCGGCGCGGCGAAGATCAGATCGATTGAAACTTGCAGGCCCGCGTCGCGAGCCAGTTGCACACAGCGCGTCACCTCCTCGGATCGGTGACGGCGATCCAATGTGAGAAGCTTGGCGTCATCAAGCGATTGAACGCCGAGGCTGACCCTTGTCACGCCTTTTTCGGTAAGGAGTTGTATTTTGTCCCGATCCAGGCTCTCGGGATTCGCTTCCACGGTCCACTCGTGGTTGGCAACGAGAGGATGCCAACGAAGGACAGTGTCGCACAAGGCGGCAAGCTGAGCCGGATTCAGATGGCTCGGGGTGCCGCCGCCGAAATACAGAGTTTCAATGGGTCGCGGCGTTTCAAGCCAGCTCAACTCGGTAGCGATCGCCTGCAGATAGCTTTGAACCAAGTCATCGCGGCCGGCGATGATCGCGAAATCGCAGTAGCCGCAACGATGCTTGCAGAAGGGAACGTGGATGTAGGCCGACCGGGGAGGCGCCGTTTCCGGAACGCTTCTGGACTGCGCGGGAACCGTTTCTCGCCGCGTCAACGGCTCGTCCTCCGATAATTGGGGCATTGAAATCGATCTCTGGGAAGGCGGCGGACTCTATCTCCCAAGAATTGTTGCCGGAGTCTTGTCCATATTGCGACGATTTGCACCGCGATGCTAGCAACCGTAAAGCAAACTGGCGATCGCTTATTTCTCAGCCGATACCAAAAAGAGGCGCGAATTGGTCGGGGCAAACGCCAACGTTCGAAACCACATCCCTCGATGAATAGCATCCTCGAAAGCCTCTTCGGGCGCCGTCGGACCTTTCCGCAGGACGACGGCTACTGCTATCTCTTTCTCCACATTGCCAAGTGTGCGGGCAATTCCTTGATCGCCCCGCTCGCAAACTCAGGCGGCTGGGGCGTCCACCTGAGTGAGAAGTGCAACACGAAAGAGGAAGTCCGAAAGCTCTTTCGGAAAAAACTTCGCGACCAATCGATTCGTCCCCACCGGCTTCGCGTCGTTTACGGGCATCGAGTCTTTACCGACCTGGCCCGCGACATCCGACGGCCGACTCGGTTCGCGTTCTTTCTGCGTGAACCGGTGTCGATGATCGTTTCGCTGTACAACTATTTGGCGATGGCGGCCCTAAACAAGAATCATACGCATCACGATCAAGAACGCCGCCGGATGCTTGATGGGCGCGGACGCGTCATACCTTTCCGCGAGTGGCTGGAGGGCGTCGTTGCGCCCCGCAACCTTACCATGACGTTTTTGTATCATGCCGTGGCGGGCGAGCTTGCTCCGGCAAACCGAGACTATCCCTTTGGCAGTTTACACTTGCAAGTCTGCAAGCAGGCCGTGGACGACGCCTTCTTTGTCGGCCTTACCGAGTCGATCGACCGCGATGGTCCGGCGTTTCTTCAGCATCTTGGAATAAGAATCGCCGGAATCGACCGCAAAAACACGTCGGCGCCATTGTTTCGACTGGCGGACGATCCAGAAGTTCGACGAGTTGTGGAAGAGCACAACGCCTTAGACTGCGAACTTTATCGTTACGCGATTGCCAGACGGGGCTTCCACGCACGCCCGTCCGCGGCGGCGTAACGATAAGTCCGGCCACCGGCCGTCTGACACACAAGTCGCAAATCGCCCGTTGTTGCGAACGTCCTAAAAGTGGAGCGGAAGGGAGTCGAACCCTCGACCTCTGCATTGCGAACGCAGCGCTCTCCCAACTGAGCTACCGCCCCGAGAATCCCCGATTCTAAAGGTGAGGGCGGAAAGTGTCCAGTTTGAGAAAGGCGTGCGTAGCCTATCGCATGGAAGGAGTGCGTGGTAGAATTCGGGATTGCCGTTTTGCCGGAGGGGCAGGGCGGCTTGAGGGCGATTAGCTCAGTTGGTTAGAGCACCAGCTCGACAAGCTGGGGGTCGCAGGTTCGAGTCCCGCATCGCCCACTTTTTTGGGGTTGGCAGGTGGCCAGCCCTGTTTCATGGTTCAGCCGTTCGAATGGCTGCTTTGACGCGCGGGTTGAAAGCCCGCGGTACGGGGTGCGCATTGGGTACTAAGAAGACGGGCAAAGGTCGACGCAAGCAAGGTCGCAAGAAGCGGCGGATGCGCGCGAAGATCCGGCACCGGAAGAAGTAATCGTCGTCGGCGCGCCCGTTCATTCTCATGTGTTGGAGCGCGGGGGCGGTGCTGCGCACTTCGGACTTGCAGCGCGGGCGCGAACGCTAAGCCGCCCGCCATGGCCGGTCTTCGACGAGCGGCGGGAGACGGCATTAGAGAGAGCGCAGGTATTGGATGGCCGTGGCTAGGGCTTCGGCAGGATGGCGGGAGCTGCGTCGCTCGACCGTAATCCAGTTGCGGTAGTCGTACTCTTCTAAGAGGCCTAACAGTTCCGGGAAGTCAGCTGTGCCGCGGCCCAGTTCGACGTCGTTTCCGGCCGCTCCTCCCAAGCCGCGGACCGCGTCGTTGGCGAAGACGTGCAGGACGCGCGCCCCGAGGGTTTCCGCGTACAGGCGGAGATCTTGGCCGTTCAGAATGAGGTCCGCGGGGCTGAGATCCACTCCGATAAGACCTTCCGGGAGTTCTTCAAGCAAGGTCTTCAGGTCGGCGGGGTGAGCCGCAGGGCACTGCAGGGCGAGCTGAACGCCGTGGCGGTTCGCCTGCATGGCCAGGGCGGTGAGGGCTTCGACTAGCGTGGTGCGGGACTCCGCGCCCTTCGAGAACTCAGGACGTGCCACCCGGAAGGATTCACTCGTGGTCGGCGGCTCTGGATCGGGCAGCGGGCCAAGGGCGATCAGCATGACGCGGGCGCCCAGGCGTGAGCTCGCCCGCATGGCTTCGACCGTGGCCTCGAGGCGGCGGTCGAGCTCCTCCGGATTGGCATAGCCGCGGCGGGTGGGAAAAGCGGTCGATCCGACCCGCAGATTCAGATCATCCAGCATCTTCCGCACTTGCCGCAGTGCGGTGTCGGAAAGTTCGGCCGGCGGAAGCTCCTGGCGCAGGTCGATCTGCACTCCGTCGGCCTGCACCTCGCCGGCTGTGTGCAATGCTTGCTTGAGGGGTTGCGCCAAGCATTTGGTCTGAACGGCGATCTTCAAGCCGATCACAGCGATCCTCCGCGCCGACAGCGGCATGGCGGCCGACGATGAATGTACTTTCCGCCCTCTTGAAACTGCTGATTCTAGCCGTGGCGGCGGCGCCGGATAGCCATACGCGGCATCCCGACGCGGTCGAGGTGTTCGACTGCGATTTCAGCCGGCCGTGGGATGTGAACTACGACGATTGGCCGGACAAATGGCAGCGGGTGTTTGGCCCCGGACTGCCGAAGTTCGTGCCGATCGCCATTCAAGCGGACGCGACGGCGCCGTCCGGCCGTTGCCTGGCCGTCAAGGTGAACGGCGGCGGGGCCCATGTGCAAACCCCGTTCGCGGCAGTGTCGGCCAACTTCAGCTATGAGGTGGAATCGCGGCTGCGCGTGACCGGCTTGAAATACGCCCGGGCGCAGATTCGCCTGGAGTTTTGCGACGAAGACAAAAACGTGCTGCAAACCGCCGAAGGGCCGTGGCTGCGATCGACGCACGGATGGTTCAACGCTCACATCGGGCCGATCAACCCTACGCAAGCCAATATTGCGCTGGCGCGCGTTGCCCTCGTGGTCGAGCCTGGTTCGCGGACCGACCTGCATGGAGAAGTGGCCGTCGATCAGATTTGGATGGGCCGGCTGCCGAAGATGACCGTCACCACGAATAGTCCTTTCAATGTGTATACGAATAAGGACGAAATCGAGGTCACCTGCGCCCTGTCGGGCATTCTGGATAGCGACCCGGAAATTCTCTTTGAATTGCTCGACGCGACGAGCCAGCAGTTGCAGAAAGATCGGCTGCAGCTCGAAGGAAAGCTCATCGACGAGCGGCGGAGCAAAGCGTCGGAGCTCATCAAATCGAGTGAGAATCAGCGGGCCGCGTATGCGGGCAGCACGACGTGGCGGCCGCCGATTCGCAAGGACGGCTTCTACAAAGTGCGGGTCACCATGCAAACGGCCGAGGGCCGCGTAAAGCAGGACGTGATTACGATCGCGCTCGCGCCGCCGCTGGACCGGCCGCCGAAGGGTGAGTTCGGATGGTCGCTCGCCGGGGATGACATCCCAATGGATTTCAGCAACTTGTCGAAGTTGCTGCCGCGCGTGGCGATCAACTGGGTGAAGTTGCCGGTGTGGTACAGCCCGAAGGATTCCGAGCGTGGCGACGAATTCGTGATTCTGGCGGAGCGGCTTTCGGCGGAGGACATCGAGGTCGTTGGCGTGGTTGATCGTCCGCCGGCGGATTCCGAGCTGGCCAAAGTGCTCAGCCCCGAGGCAATGATCGCGGACATTCTGTCGGTCGATTCGTCTGGCTGGCTGCCGTTGTTGGATCCGGTGCTGACGCGATTGTCGCTGCGGGTGCGATGGTGGCAATTGGGCGGTGATTACGATACGAGCCTGGCGTCGCGAGCGAATCTCGAATCCGACATGCTGAAGCTTCGCGAGAAGCTGTTTCGGTTCGGACAGGAAGTGAACGTCGGCCTCGGCTGGACGTGGAACCACGGCATGTCGGTGCAAACGCCGGCGAGCTGGCAGTTTCAGCAGTTGTCCGCGGCGCCGGCGCTGACGGGCGTCGAGCTTGGTTCGTATCTCGATTTGCCGAAGCGCGAGGGGATGCGGCGATGGGTGCTGGTCGAGCCGCTCCCCAAGAGCACCTACGATCTGGAAACACGGGCCCGCGACCTGGTCGAGCAAATGCTCGCCGGCAAGATTCACGGGGCCGATGCGATTTTCGTCTCGAAGCCGTTTGATGACGAGCGCGGATTGATGACGGATCGCGGCGCGCCGGGGGAACTGCTATTGCCTTGGCGCACCACGGCGTCGCTGCTCAGCGCGGCGAAGTATTTAGGCACGATTCAGTTGCCTGAGCGCAGTCACAACCGCCTGTTCCAGTCGCCGACGGGCGAAGTGGTGATGGTCGTGTGGAGCGACCAGCCGGTGAAAGAAGTGATTCACCTGGGCGACGACGTCAAGGTCCTGGACGTTTGGGGCCGCGAGCACAAGCCGGCGGAGCAGGAGAATCGGCAAGTCATCGAGGTCGAGCCGCTGCCAAGATTTGTCGTGGGAGTGAATCCGCAAATCGCGCGGTGGCGGACCGCGGCAAAGTTCGGCACGAAACACGTGCCGAGCGTGTTCGGCGAATCGCATCCCAACAAGCTGTTCATCCACAACACGTTTTCGCAGGGCGTGGGCGGAACGGTGGAGCTGGTGGCGCCGGAAGGTTGGCAGATTTCGCCGACGCGGATTGACTTCAAGCTGTCGGCGAATGAAACCATTTCACGGCCGTTCGACGTGTCGTTGCCGTTCGACGCGAGCAGCGGCCGGGCGACGGTGCGCGCGGATTTCGTCGTCGAGGCGTATCGGCAGTACCGGTTCAGCGTGTTCCGCGACTTAAACGTTGGCGACGGCGAAATCCAATTGGAAACCAATACACGACTCGAAGATGACGGATCGTTGGTGGTCGAGCAGCGGATGGTGAACCACGGCGATAAGCTGGTCGATTTTAAGTGCCTGCTGTACGCCCCCGGACGACGGACGCAACGGACGCAAGTGTTTCGCCTGGGCAACAATCCGGACGTCAAGCTGTATCGTTTTCCGGACGGGGCCCAGCTCTTGGGCTCGGAATTCTGGCTGCGGGCCCAGGAAGTCGATGGGGCGCGCGTGCTGAACCATCGGTTTATGGTCCAGCAGTAGGCTTGATCCTGGTCGCTGGATGCTGGATGCTGGAGGCTCGTTGCTCCGATGGGCCAGCACTCAGAATCCAGCAACAAGCATCGAGTTTTCTATGCCGACGGTAGGCGAAGTGGCGCAGGTTCTTGAGCAATTGGCTCCGCTGGCGCTGGCCGAGGAGTGGGACAATGTGGGCCTGCTCGTGGGCGACGCCGAGTGGCGGGCCGATCGCGTGATGACCTGCCTGACGGTGACGGCCGACACGGTTTCTGAGGCGATCGAACAGAAAGCCAACCTGGTGGTGGCGCATCATCCGCTCCCGTTTCGGCCGGTTAAGACAATCACGTCCGCAAGCACCGTGGGGCAATTGCTCTTAAAGCTCATCCGGAATTCCATTTCGGTATACAGCCCGCACACGGCGTTTGACTCAGCGTCGGCGGGCATCAATCAGCATCTGGCGATCGGCCTGGGGCTGCAGGAAATCCGCCCGTTGAAAACGGCGGCCAGCGGCGACCCGGACGAAGGCTACGGCCGGTGCGGCCTGGTTGGCGAACCGCTGACGCGTCGCGAGCTGGCCGAGCGGACCAAGGCGTTTCTGAACATCGACTCGGTTCGCATCGCCGGTCGCGAGGAAGAAGGGGCGTCGCGCGTGGCGATCGCCTGCGGCAGCGGCGGATCGTTTCTGGACGCGGCCATCGAAGCCGAGTGTGACGTGCTTGTCACCGGCGAGGCGTCGTTCCACACCTGCCTGGAAGCCGATGCCCGCGGCGTAGGCGTTATTCTGGCTGGGCACTTTGCCAGCGAGCGGTTTGCACTCCTGTCGCTGGCGGATTATTTGACCGATCAATTGGCGGGGATGACCGTTTGGGCCAGCCGCAGCGAGCGTGATCCGTTGCGAATGGTGTAAGCAACGGGGTCGGGGGGGTTTTTAGGCGGGGGGCCCCCCCCCAATAAAAAAAAACCCCCCACGGCCAAAAACCCCCCCCCCAAGCGCGGGGGCCGCCCGGGGGGGGGGTGTGCGCA